>DUOL01000207.1 GCA_012838875.1 Bacteroidales bacterium
CCGCTTTGCGTCCCCACGGCTACCGCCCGCGGACTTGGAACCGAAGACCGACCCCGAGCGTAGCGAGGGGACACGCCCTAATAAAAATTAAAATTAAAATTATTCTTGTCATACTGAAAAATAGAATTTGGGAGATAGAACTGTTTTTATTTTGTCATCTTGTGAGCTATAATATTACCTAATTTTGTACATTTGCAATTCTAAATGGAATTTTGTGAAAATGTCAAACGTGAGATTTTTTGCTTTTACACTTTTCTTTCTAGTTTCTCCTTCGCTTTTTTTATCAGCACAAAAGGGGACGCACGTAATTCAAGTAGACCAGCAGGAACAGATTGAATATATCAAAAGAGATACTTTACCGGTAGAAATCAAAAGATTATCACCCGCAATTAACACCATTTATTCGGAATATAATCCTATACTTTTTAAGGATTCTACATTTTATTTTGTTTCACTTCGTCCTGAAAGTTTTTCCGATTATGAAAAACTTTTTGATGAATTTTGGACGACCTCTATCTATTGGTCTAAATTGACCATGAGCGGTTTTTCCACTCCTGTTCCATTGCCTAAAACAATCAATAATTCAAAATATTACAACTGCAATTTCACGTCTAACGCAGAGAGAAGTTTATTATACTTTTCGCGTTGTTTGAGAGATACGATGTTAGAATTAAAATGCGAGCTATGGGAGAGCAAATTCTCTAATAATAAGTGGGAAAAACCTCGCAAATTAAGTCGTAGGATTAACTTACCCGGCACTACAACTACGCAGCCTTTTTTAGTTGAGTATGAAGATTGTAATATTCTTTATTTTGTTTCTAACCGCAAGGACGGGATAGGAGGCTTGGATATTTGGTACTCCGTATATAAAAACGGACGTTTTGGCGACCCTATCAATTTAGGGGTAACGATAAATACGGAAGGCAACGAGGTAACGCCTTTTTATGATATTGAGAAATCCACCCTCTATTTCAGCTCTGATAGGCACAACTCCATAGGCGGTTACGATATTTTCTATTCCGAAGGGGCTTTTAGTGCTTGGAAAACACCTCAAAACATGGGAGTTCCCTTTAACTCTTCAAAACATGACTTCTATTTCTCTATTCATCCGAATAATCATAAAAAAGGATTTTTCTCCTCTAATCGCCTTTTTAACAGTAGTTTCTCCGATACTTGTTGTCATGATATATATCAATACGAGTGGTTAATTGAGAAAAAGGAGGAAGAAGTTGTTACTGTTGACACTATTGTCGATACTATTTCAAGAGTTGAAAAGATTAGAAATCTTTTACCTTTAACTCTCTTTTTTCAAAATGACGAGCCTGACCCACGCTCAACGGATACGGTAACATCACGAAATTATATATCCACACTCTCCGATTATCTTGCGATGAAAGAGGTTTACAAACAAGAATATTCAAAGGGGCTTAAAAACAAAGCAAAAAGTGAAGCCGAAGAAATGATTGAACGCTTTTTTGTCGATTCCGTGCAACGTGGATATTTAAAATTGACTCAATTTTCCGAATATTTATTGACAGAACTTAACGAAGGGAAAACGGTTGAAATTACCATTACCGGTTTTGCGAGTCCGCTTCACAAAGAAGAGTACAATAGACGTTTATCTGCGAGAAGAATTAGCAGTATAAAAAATTATATCGCCCAGTACAATAACGGCGTCTTTTTAACGTATCTAAACAGTAAAAAGCTAATTATCAAATCGGCCCCTAAAGGAAAGACTATGGCAAGTAAGCTGGTGAGTGACAATCTTCAAGATAAGCGCAACTCGGTATATAGTATTGCGGCGTCATTAGAAAGAAAAATCCAAATTACAGAATATAAATCGAAATAAATGAAATCACTAATTGCAAAAGTTAAAAGTGAAAAAAAGGCTATTCTTTTAGCGCATTATTATACTCTCCCGGAGGTACAAGAGGTAGCCGATTTTGTAGGTGACAGTCTTGCCTTGTCTCAACAAGCGAGCAGGACAGACGCCGACATTATCCTCTTCGCGGGTGTGCATTTTATGGCTGAAACAGCTAAGATACTCAATCCGAATAAAAAGGTAATAATTCCGGACATTTCTGCCGGTTGTTCGTTAGCGGACAGTTGCCCCTACTCTGATTTTAAAAAATTCTTAGAAAATTATCCTGACCATACGGTTATCAGCTACATTAACTGCTCTGCCGAAGTGAAAACGCTATCCGACCTCATCGTTACCTCCGGTAATGCCATCAGGATTGTAAATTCTCTGCCGCATGAGGAGAAAATCGTTTTCGCTCCCGATAAGAACCTTGGTGCGTACATAAATAGCGTATTAAATAGGAAAATGGTACTATGGGACGGAAGTTGCCACGTCCACAACCGATTGGATAGAGAAGACGTTATGAGATTGAAAAGAAAGTATCTAATCAGTCCGGTCATCGCACACCCCGAATGCCAAGCTCCCGTATTAAAGTTAGCCGACTTTATCGGCTCTACGACAGCTATGCTCAGATATGTAAGACAAGACTCCTATTCTGAGTATATCGTTGCCACTGAAACAGGAATTATCTACGAGTTGCAAAAGCAAAATCCTGAAAAGAAATTTCATATTGTTGGTGCGTCCGAAACAGATTCCTGCAATGATTGTATCTATATGAAGAAAAACAATTTAGAAAATATCTACAGAGCTCTCCTTGAAGAAACGCCCGAACTAATTTTAAGTCAGGAGATAATGGATAAAGCGAGAATCCCCATCGAAAAAATGTTATCACTTTCAATCGGATTGTAATATAAAATCAAATCCAACTTTACTACATTCATATAAAAAAACAACTTTAATTAAGTTGAAATAGGTTTAAATTGTCCATCCGATTTAAAATTTATATACTTTTGCAAAATTTTTAGAAAATATAGAAAATGAAAACAAAGTACATTGATTTAATTACGCAAACGTATGAATTTCCGCAAGAAGAGTTTCAAGTGGAGGATAATGAATTGATTTACAATGGAGTACCTATTATGGACATTATTAAACAGTATGGGACTCCGCTTAAAATAACCTTTTTACCTAAAATTTCTCAAAACATACAACGTGCTCGGCGTTGGTTTAACGTTGCCATCGCAAAAGCCGATTATCAAGGCGATTACCACTACTCCTACTGTACTAAAAGCTCTCATTTTGAGTTCGTAATGTCTGAAGTATTAAAAAATGACGTACATATAGAGACTTCATCTGCTTTTGATTTGAACTTAATTGAAAATCTTCATGAAATGGGAAAATTTTCAAAAGAGAATTACATTATATGTAACGGTTTTAAAAAGCAACAATATATTGACAACATTTCCACGCTACTTCACGACGGCTATACGAATCTAATTCCCGTTTTAGACAGCAAAGCGGAATTGGATTTATTGAATAAAAATATAAATACAAAATGTAAAATAGGGATTAGGATTGCCGCCGAAGAAGAACCCAGATTTGAGTTCTACACTTCGCGACTCGGTATTAGATATAATGATATTATACCTTTTTATGAAGAGAAAATAAAACAAAATCCGAAGTTTGAACTAAAGATGTTACATTTCTTCATAAACACAGGAATTAAAGACACTGCATACTATTGGAATGAGCTATCTAAGTGTGTTAACTTATATTGTGATTTGAAAAAGAGATGTCCTGAATTAGATTCATTAAACATTGGCGGGGGATTTCCAATTAAAAATTCATTATCGTTCGACTACGATTATGAGTATATGGCGGAAGAGATTGTGGCACAGATTAAGAACATTTGTGAGCGAGAAGAGGTAGATGATCCTGATATTTTTACTGAATTTGGGTCTTATACTGTCGGAGAAGCAAGTGCCGTCCTCTACTCTATTGTGCAACAAAAAAGGCAAAATGACAGAGAGTTATGGAATATGATTGATAGCTCATTTATGACTACCCTACCCGATACGTGGGCTATTAATCAACAATTCATTATACTTGCCGTTAACAATTGGGATAAAGAGTATGAACGCGTATTCCTCGGAGGGCTCACCTGCGACAGCAACGACTATTACAACTCGGAAGCTCACTTGAATGCTGTTTTTTTACCTAAAATAACTTCGTCAGCAGATACGGCAAATAACGCAAACGAGTCAGACGAATCACCGATAAATAGTAAAGAGGAAGAAGACATTCAATATATCGGTCTTTTCAATACAGGCGCTTACCAAGAAGCTCTCGGCGGCTACGGCGGGATTCAACACTGTTTAACGCCGGCACCGAAACATATCATTATTTATTATGACGAAGACGGAGAAATAAATACAAAATTGTTTGCTAAAGAACAGAGCTACAAATCGATGCTAAAAATTCTCGGCTATTAGAAATTTATCTTTTATTTATAATCCTTTTTCGTTGGAGTGAATATATACTGAACGCACAGGATGATAAATGTGGTGAATAACGAGTTGCCGATTACTGAAATGAGTGTTAGCCAAAATTTGCGGAAAGTAAATAACTCAAACATCGTAACGATAAAATGGTGGATAAAGACCATTAAAAAAGTATAAATTAAGAGCCACTTAAAATCTTTTTGCCCGGGAATCGGAATTGTGGTCAACTCATCTCTATTTTTCCCAACAGTCAACCATGATATTACATAAGGCTTTAGAAATATTAGAGTTAATGACGCAGACGCATGAATGCCGTACGTCATAGCAAAAATGTCTACAATTAATCCTGTTACAAAAGCAATTAAATATTGGAACGATTTGGGAATAGATAAAGGGAGGAGTAGTAGTGCCAGAATATATATGTAAGGATTTATAAAACCTAAAAAATGAACATAATTACAAACGTAAATTTGTATCAGAAGTAAAATTACAAATCGAAAGATATTACGTAGAACGATATTATTCATTTTTAAAACTTGATTTAAGAGAATCTAATTCTGATTTGTATAAATTTTTCACAATATAAACCGTATTTAAACGGGAAAAATTGGTAGATAATTTCACTTTTAAGGTCAAAAAGCTACTTTTACTATTGACCTCTTTTTCACAAATAGTGCCGATTAAAATATTTTTAGGAAAGACGTACGAGTAGCCGCTTGTAAAAACGGAATCACCGATATTAATATTAATATGTTGTGATATATCCAGCAAATTCGCCTTTTCGGGGTCGTCTTCGTCCCACACAATATTACCTAATTGATTAGAAGGATAAATTTTAGCACTGATACGCGAATCGCTGTGCAAAAGCGAGATAACGGAAGAGTAATGTTCGGACACATCATTAACAACTCCGACCACCCCATCGGAGCAAATCACTGCCATGTCATACGTAATGCCGTCTGAAGCTCCTTTATCAATAATTAAATAATTATTTTTTTTATGCACCGTATTGTGAATAACATTGGCGTATGTGTAATCGTAAACCCGAAGTCGTTTATTCAATTTTGTCAGTTCCGCTTCAGTTAGTAAAGAGTCTGAACGGAAAATGAAACTGCTCTCTTGTTCACGTAACAATTTTAAATTTTCTTGAACTAAAATGGTATTTTCATGTTCAAAATTAAAATGTTTTGTGAAAAAATGTCTCATTTCATAAAAAGGACCTGTAACGCTTTTTCCAAACGTTGATATCACAAAACGGGGATAATTTAGCGTGTTATATATCAAAATTATCGCTATTATTTGTAAAATAACAAAGAGTAAATAGTGGAAATTTTTTCGTAGAAATTGCGCTAAATTATTCATAGTAAAGAGACTAACATAAACAACAATAGCTTTTTAGAAACGAAGCTTTATGCCGGCAAAGAGTGTGTCAAATTTAAAATTAAAAACGCTATACATTTCACCAGCCATACAAAAACCACATAAATCACAAATACCTGCTTTTTTACCGGGACACTCCGCTAAACGACTGCCATCCGGCAAAATAAAATTGGTAATCCAACAACATTTTTTAAAATCATTCCCCTTCATTAATTTTAAGCCCGACATGGAATTCATAACGGGATAACCTTTTTTCTTCATATATATGATTGTATCAATCACTTGCGCACGCAATTCCCAATCTAAAAAAAGGAGCTTTTTATCATCATAAGGAGTATAGAAATTGAAAGAAATAGAACGAATATGAGGATTATTTTTCACATACTTAATTGTCTCTTCAACATTGGTATAATTTTTTGAATTAATTACCATATTGACACTGAGGCTTTTATGATTACTGTCGGCAATATTTTTCTCTAACTTTTCAAAGGTACCGACTCCTCGAATTGCATCGTGGTACTCCTCCAAGCCGTCCATACTTACCCAAATAGAATCCGGTTGAATATGCGCAAACGGCAGTTGAGCGTTGGTCGTAACGGTAGTAGAGAAAAATCCTATTTTCTTTGCCAAAATCAATAAATCATTAAGCGAATAATCGCCATCTCGCCACAATAAAGGCTCGCCTCCTTCAAAATCTACAAACCGAGAGCCAAGACGATAAGAATAAAGCAACTCTTCTTCAATCTGTTTGTACGATTTTACAATAGGGTTGTCAAGTTTATACACGTTGCAATGCACACATTGCAAATTACACTCTTCGTTGATAAAAAGTACCGTTTGTAATGGAATCTTCTTTTTCCCGAATTTTATCTTCCTGTACCAATTGGCGGCGTAAAACAACTCCTTTATCATAAAACAGCTTCGCATTTATTTCACCTCTATCAACTCAAAATCGCTGAACGAGATAAGCCTGGATTTAATATTTTCATATCCCCCACCCTCCAACTGTCTGAACTCAAAATCAAATGACAAAGGCTTATAAGTAACCTTTGAAAAATCGAAATCGTTAATTAGCAAATTAAGAAAATAGTATGCAACATCGTATCCTTGAAATGAAAAACGTTCTAATTGAGCCGGTGCGTTATAATTGCTTAAATAATCCAACATAAATAACTCCGTTCTATCATCTTTATATTCAACAAAATAATTTGAGAAAAAATGCAAATGGAGTAGCTCAAACAACTGATAATCAATATTATGAAAATTCAACCAACTTTCGGGGGCAAGTAAAATCATATTCGTGTCAGTGGCTAAGGCTTGCAAATTGGCAATCACTCTCGCATTATTCTCATATAGGGCGATGACAATATTTTGACGTTTTTTTTCAAGATTCCTACGCAACGAAGCAACACCGTAAACTTCTTCAACCTTTTTAAAGGGAATCATATTTTCCTCAAAATAGTTAATATAATTCTCCTTTACCGATTCTAATTCGCCATTTGCCCACAAAATTATGTTAACATTATTTAATTCGGGAAATAATAAACGGTGCAAAATTGCCGGCTGGTAAGTTGGAGTCGGAATTAACTTAAATACAAAATTATTCGAGTCAATAAAATCGCTACGTGTTGAAAAGGGATTAACGATATAAGTTTCCTTAGTTTTAGCAAATTCCGCAGCTATGGGGAAAAGTTTAGCGAAAAAAGGACCTATAATCAAATCTAATTTTTCATTTTCAAATTCTGCTAAAACTTTCGACAATTTTCCCTCATCATCACTAATATCTCTAACAAAAATATTCAGATGAACGTTCGGAGTATCGATTTCGGCAATAGCCATTTTTGCTCCTTCCCAAAAACCAAGCAATTCGTAAGGTGGAAAATCTAAAATTTCTTCTGCCGTTTTAAATTTCTCTACTTCAATCAAACTATTCTCCTCTAATTGAAAAGGTAGAAGAAAAAGAACATTTTTCTCGACATTTTGAGCAGAAACTCTTAAAATGAGAAGAAAAAGAAGAAAAAAAGCTATTTTTCTCAACATTAATAACAAAAATTAATAATCTACTTTATTACTCAATTTTTTCCAAGAATCAAAAACCTTAACAGCCTCTTCCTGCTCATATTGCTCCATTTTTATTTTACGTTTATCATACGGTAAATCAATCTCTTCATAAATAAATGAGTCATCAAAACCGGCATCGGAAGCATCATCTTTATTAGCGGCATAATATAATTTGGCAGGTCGTGCCCAATAAATTGCCCCAAGACACATCGGGCAAGGTTCACAACTTGTATAAATCTCGCAATCTGTAAGTTGAAAATCATTCAAATTCTTACAGGCATCACGGATTGCCACTACTTCAGCATGCGCAGTCGGATCATTGTTTAGCGTTACTTGATTACTACCTCTTCCAATAATTTCTCCATTTTTGACAATAACGGCACCAAAAGGACCGCCTTTACCTGTAGAAAGGCATTTTTTTGACATTTCAATAGCTTCAAGCATAAATTCTTTTTTGTACATTTTCATTTAATTTATGTCCATAATTAGTTTAACTTGCAAAAATATAACTTTTTTCTATACCAAAAATCTTAGCTTGGCAAGCAGTTATAATTTTGTTTTTCTCTATTTTTAATTTTAATCTGGGCGTGCCCCCTCGCTACGCTCGGGGTCGGTCTTCGGTTCCAAGTCCGCGGGCGGCAGCCGTGGGGTCGCAAAGCGGCAAAAAGAGCTTACAAGCTCGCTTTTTTGCCGCAGCGTCCCCAGCGGCTTCCGCCCTTGCGGGCTTTCCACCTGCGCCCTCACGCAACCTAAATTGCTCATATAAAGCATTTTAGGATATATTATTTTTTGTAACAAGAAGAGTAAATCGCACCTCCGCAATTGTCCATTGCCGAACCCGTTACCGATTTTAAACTATTTATTTCGTTTCGCCAACGTAACAATCCAAGAAAAGCAAAAACTATCGACTCTTTAAAATTAATTGTTTCATTATCCGGCAAAATAATCTCTTTTTGAGGATTTTTTTCCCGTAACAACTCTATCAAAAACTTATTAAAAGCTCCGCCGCCCGTAACAAGAACAGTTTCTGCTTGAACTCGGTTAAGCGTTTCCGTTATTTGATAAACGATATGCTCGGTTACCGTTCGTAATTTATCTACTACTCGAATAGAGCTATTTTCAAGAATCGGCAAGAAGTGCCTATCAAACCACTCTCTCCCTAACGATTTCACCACATTTCCTTGTTGGTAAAACTCTAATTGATTCAACTTTTGAAACAAAACCTCATCTTTTTCGCCTTTTTCTGCCATTTTTCCATCATTATCATAATCAAACCCAATTTTTTGTGCCAACAAATTTAACGGAATATTGCAAGGAAGAATGTCAAATGCTTTTCTAACTCCACCTTCTCGATACGAAATATTAGAAAAACCTCCCAAATTTAGGCAAGCACCATATTTTGAAAATAATAACTCATCGCCTATCGGCACTAAAGGGGCGCCTTGCCCGCCCAAAGCTACGTCAACACTTCTAAAATCGCAGATGACCGGTAGCTTTGTCAATGCAGCAATGACGGCTCCGTTGCCGATTTGAGTTGAAAAGCCTAACTCCGGACGGTGAAAGATGGTGTGCCCGTGAGAAGCTATCAGCATCGGCTCATCCACTTCGTTTTCTAAAAACGAATTAATAGCATGCGCCATAAATTTACCCAACTCCACATCTAAACATGCCAATTCAAAAGCCGACATTTCCATAGCAGAAGCCAACTTCTCCTTCAATTCACACTGAAAAGGCTGTGTGAGAGCTTTTTTCACCTTGTAAGACCATTGCTTATTTAGCAATTCAAACTCACATAATACGATATCCAAGCCGTCAAGGGAAGTCCCTGACATTAAGCCCAAAATTAAAAACTGCTCCTCTTTCATACGTAAATTAATCCTATCTAAAAATAATATCTTTTACCACATCGGCACCGACCGCCTTATTCAATTTTTCAATGATGGAACTTCGCATGCCAAGAAGCTCGAACCGTAAAGAGGCATTAACAAGTTTGACAACTAATATCCCATTTTTTATGGAAACCGACTGCGTATTTTGGACAATAAAATCTCCCATCTCACGATGCCATATATCAATTATATGACGTTCCTGAAACAAAGTGTTTTTTTGATTCTGGTTTAAAAACGACTTAATTAACTCATTTATATTATATTGAGCCATAATTTGACCTCTTTAAGGATAAACGGTTTTTAGGTTGACAAATTTACGTAAAAATAGGATTAAAAATCAAATATTCTACATTTTTTATATCTTTGCAAGCCAAAAATGATTTATTTTCACTTTCTATAATTTCAAAAAATGTATCTAAATTTAAGAGGAACATTACTTTCTTTACAAATTCCTCAAATAATGGGAATTTTAAATGTAACTAGCGACTCTTTTTATGCAGCAAGCAGAATGCAGAGTGAAAAGGCTATACTCAAACGGGTAGAACGTATTCAGGAAGAAGGGGCGAGCATCGTTGATATCGGTGCTGTATCAACACGACCCGGCTCGTTGCCGATTACCGAAGCAGAAGAAATTGAAAAAATCACCTCCTCTCTTGCTCTTATTTTTCGTCACTTTCCGGATATCCACGTCTCTGTTGACACTTGGCGTGCAAACGTAGCAAAAGCTTCCGTTGAAGAAGGCGCAGCTATGATTAACGACATTTCGGGAGGAACTTTTGATGAAAATATGATTCCGATGATGAAAGAGCTAAAAGTCCCCTACTGTATAACGCACACGTCAGGAGAACCTGAAGTTATGCAAGAACGCGTTCAATACAATAATATGATAAGCGATATTTTTCAATTTTTCGGACGACAAATAGAAAAATGCAAAGAATTCGGCTTAAATGATATCCTCATCGACCCTGGCTTTGGATTTGGTAAAACATTAGATGATAATTATTTATTATTAAAAAACTTATCGGCATTTAGCTCCTTACAACTACCTATCCTCATTGGAATTTCTCGCAAATCCATGATTTACAACCTATTAGATATTACGCCGACAGAAGCTCTTAACGGCACCTCTGCTTTACATATCGTTGCCCTACAACAAGGAGCAAATATTCTTCGTGTGCACGACGTGAAAGAAGCTAATGAAGTTGTTAAACTCTATATGCAACTGCAAAAATCATAAATTAGAAAAATAGTCTTATGAAAATAAAATTCTCCATCCTTTTGAGCATATTTTCTTTCTTTTATCTTTCCGGCACAGCGCAAATTCCTGCCGGCTACTATGACAACGCGGTTGGAAAACAGCACCGCGAACTAAAAGAGAGTTTGTATGAAATTATAAAAAACAATAGCTTATTAGAATATACTAACCTCTGGAACTATTTTGCTATAACGGATTTAAAAGATAACGGAAAAGTTTGGGATATGTACTCGGATTTACCCGATACGATTCCCCCCTACGAATTTACTTTCAACACTGACCGATGCGGGTCGGAAGGATACACGCAAGAAGGAGATTGCTATAATCGCGAACATTCGGTGCCTAATAGTTGGTTCGGAGAAAAACAATACCCAATGTACTCCGACCTTTTTCATATCTATCCTGTTGACGGTTGGGTAAATAATAAACGAAACAATTATCCTTACGGCAATGTATCAAATCCGACTTGGACAAGTAAAAACGGCTCTAAGCTAGGCACTTCCGCAAGCGAAGGATATGACGGTATTGTTTTTGAACCTATAGATGCCTATAAAGGAGATTTAGCAAGATCCTATTTTTATATGTGTGTACGTTATAAAGATACCAATTTTTCACAAAACGAATTTTCACAATTTAACGGAGCGGAATTAGCTCCATGGGCTCTCAACCAACTTGTAGAGTGGCACTTAAATGACCCCGTCAGCCAGAAAGAAATTGATAGAAACAATAACGTTTATTCAATCCAGAATAATCGCAATCCGTTTATTGACTATCCCGAATTGGTCGGTTATCTATGGGGAGATGATACTACGCAAGTTTTTGCACCTTACGTCGTCTCTACAATTAAACAATTAACTGAGAGAACCGTAACAATCTATCCGAATCCGGCACATAATCAAGTAACTATAAGTACAACCACCCCGAAAAACAGTGTAGAAATTCAAATTCTTGATATGGTTGGGAAAGTTGTTTTAAACTACTATCAGGAAAAGATAGATGAAACATTACTACTGAATATCGAAACTCTGCCTCCCGGAATATATGCTCTTTCCATAGCAGAAAAGGAAAAAAGAGAGATTCATAAACTGATAGTATGGTAAACAAAAATTACGTACAAGTTACCAAGTCTGCCACTTTTGAAATGGCTCACGCCTTAGATACCTCGATGGGAAAATGCGCCAACATTCACGGACATTCCTATAAACTTTGGATTACAATAGGAGGAACAATAGATAAGGAGAATAATAAAAATATTGTTATAGATTTTAGAACTCTCAAAGAACTTATTTATTCGACTATTATAGAAAAGTACGACCATAGTTTTGTTCTCTTTAAAAACAAAAAAAATGAAGCACTGAAACAGCATTTGGAATCTCTCGGATTTCAAAACATTATTTTACTTCCTTTTCAACCTACTACGGAAAACTTGACACAACATTTTGTTTCTTGCTTGCAAGAAGTGCTTCCACCCGATATTACATTAGAAAAATTAAGATTACAAGAAACTGAAAACTCTTACGCAGAGTGGGATTTCAGAGGTTAATAAAAATAATTTCTTTTTTTTCACAAAAAAACTTTTAAAAGGTTGTATATTAATAATAATAGTTGTATATTTGTCGACTTTTTAAAAGTAAATTTTGGCATAGAGGGCTTGGGAAGAAAAATAAGATATAAATCATTGAGGATAAGCCATTTACGAAGTTAAAAAGTTTTTAATAACTAAAAAAAAGGAAATTTATTTTGGAAAAAAGTCTTCTAAAAATTTCCAAATTTAAAAAAAAGAAAAGTTATTAGACTTATATTAAACAGAAAAATATTAAAAAATGAAAATAGTAAATTATTTTAAAGAAACTTACGACGAATTGGTACACAAAGTATCATGGCCGTCGGCAAAAGACCTTCAAAATAGTGTTGTTGTAGTGTCCATTGCTTCCCTAATTATAGCACTTATCGTGTTTTTGATGGATTTACTCTTCAATGCGGGTATGAATTTACTCTTCCCGGCTGTTTAAATTTTTTGATATTACATTGAAGTATTATATTCCGTCAACAAATTTAGCTTATGCCAGAACTTGAAAAAAAATGGTACGTCATTCGGACGATAACGGGCACTGAAAAGAAGACAAAACAAAACATTGAAAGCGAGGTTGAGGCTTCGTTCATCAAAGATTTTGTCTCTCGCGTATTGGTACCAACCGAAAAGATATACCAGATTCGTAATGGAAAGAAAATCAGCAAAGAGACAACTCTTTTTCCGGGTTATATTTTTGTTGAGGCGATTATGTTAGAGAAGGTAATTTCTATTTTGCAGGGAGTTCCGGGTGTATTGGGATTTGTAGGTTGTAAAAGAAAGACTGATCCACCTGTTGCTTTACGCGATGTTGAAGTTACTCGTATGCTCGGCAAAGTCGATGAGCTATTAGAACAAGACGCTACTTTCTCACCTCAATTTATTGTGGGTGAAGAAATTAAGGTCATTGACGGACCTTTCAACACTTTTAACGGTATCATCGAAGAGATAAATACCGAGAAAAAGAAACTGAAAGTTATGGTGAAAATTTTCGGTAGAAAGACTCCACTTGAGTTGAGTTTTTTACAAGTTGAGAAGGTATAATATTTCACAATTTTTATTTATTGTTACACAAATCAAAAAAAAATTAAAAGATGGCAAAAGAAATAGCAGGGCTAATTAAATTACAAATCAAGGGAGGTGCTGCTAATCCATCTCCACCGGTAGGACCTGCCTTAGGTTCGAAGGGTGTGAACATCATGGAGTTTTGCAAACAGTTTAATGCACGAACACAAGAGCTTGCCGGTAAAGTGATTCCTGTTATTATCACTGTTTACAAAGATAAATCATTTGATTTTATCACTAAAACGCCTCCGGTTGCGGTACAATTAATGGAAGCAACCAAAGTTCAAAAGGGTTCTGCTGAACCGAACAAAAGTAAAATTGCTACAGTAACTTGGGATCAAGTACGTACTATTGCTGAAAGTAAGATGAATGACTTAAACTGCTTCACGCTCGAACCGGCCATGACCATGGTAGCGGGAACCGCAAGAAGCTTAGGTATTACTGTCAAAGGCGGCACAAATCCTTTTGAAAAATAATTAATAACAGTATAAACACAACAATCAAAATGGCTAAAATATCAAAAAAACGCAAAGAAGCTTTTGCTAAGTTTGATAAGACCAAAATTTATCCGTTAAATGAAGCAGTTCAGTTGGTAAAAGATATCACCTATACTAAATTCAATGCCTCTTTTGACATTGACATACGTTTGGGCGTCGATCCGCGAAAAGCCAATCAAATGGTACGCGGCATCGTAACTTTACCACACGGAACCGGAAAAACGGTTAGAGTTTTGGCACTCTGCACACCTGATAAAGAAGAAGAAGCAACTGCCGCCGGCGCCGATTATGTTGGATTGGACGAATATGTCGATAAAATCAAACAGGGCTGGACAGATGTTGACGTCATCATTACAATGCCCAGCGTTATGCCTAAGATTGGTGCCTTAGGGAAAATATTAGGTCCTCGTGGCTTAATGCCAAACCCGAAAGCAGGTACCGTTACTATGGACATAGGTAAAGCAGTAGCAGATGTCAAAGCAGGTAAAATTGATTTTAAAGTTGATAAGTACGGAATTATTCACGCAGGTATCGGAAAAGTAAGTTTCACTCCTGAACAACTTACAGAAAATGCCCGAGAACTTATTTCTACAATTATCAAATTAAAACCGACAACAGCAAAAGGAACTTATGTGAAAAGCATTTATTGTTCAAGTTCTATGAGTCCAGGTGTACAAGTAGACCCAAAATCAGTTACAATATAAACTTAAAAAGCTAAACTTAAAATGAAATTAGAACAAAAAAGTCAAATTGTTGACGCTATTGCAAAAGATTTAGCTGAGTACCCTAATGTGTATATAACGGATATTTCGGGCTTTACAGTGGCAACTGTAAACGATCTCAGAAGATTATGCTTCCGTAGAGATATTAAACTTAAAGTCGTTAAAAACACGTTACTAAAACGTGCTATGGAACAATCTTCCGTTGATTACTCTGACCTTTACAAAACATTAGAAGGTAGCACATCAATAATGCTTTCAACCGTAGGCAATGCTCCCGCTCGACTCATTAAAGAGTTTAGAGGGAAAAATAAAAAACCTTTCTTGAAAGCTGCCTTTATTGAAGAGTGTGCTTATTTCGGAGACGAACAACTTGAAGCACTTTGCAATATCAAATCAAGAGAAGAACTTATCGGAGATATTGTTGCCTTGTTACAATCACCCGCTAAAAACGTTATTTCTGCTTTACAGTCAGGGAAAAACAAATTAGCCGGTATTGTCAAGACATTATCCGAAAAAGAGTAAAAACAATTTAAAAACAAGTAAAACAAGTAATTAACCATTAAAAAATTATAATCATGGCAGATTTAAAAGCATTTGCAGAACAATTAGTTAACTTAACCGTTAAAGAAGTTAATGAACTAGCTCAAATTTTAAAAGACGAATATGGTATTGAACCCGCAGCTGCTGCTGTAGCTGTAGCCGGTCCAGCCGCAGGCGGCGCTGCAAGCGAAGAAGTTGAAGAAAAAACACAATTTGATGTTATTCTTAAAGCAGCCGGCGCAAGCAAACTTGCCGTTGTGAAATTAGTTAAAGAACTTACAAGCCTCGGGCTTAAAGAAGCAAAAGAATTAGTTGACTCTGCACCACAACCTATAAAAGAAGCTGTATCAAAAGATGAAGCCGAAGGGTTGAAAAAATCATTAGAAGAAGCCGGTGCAGAAGTTGAAATTAAGTAGAACTTCTGAAAACTATACAATAGCGTACAATACATTCATCTATTGAAAATGTATTGTACCTATTGTTGTTTTTATTCTATTTCAATTTCTATATTTCACTTTCTCCCCTGACACTTATCAATAAACGCCGTCTTATTTTCATTTAACGAATCTCTTAAAAAATAATCACCTTGGTAACAAAAAATAATAAAAGATTTAGTTTTGCAACAACAAAACCTGTTGATTATCCTGATTTTTTGGATATTCAAATAAAATCATTTCAAGATTTTTTTCAAATCGACACCGCTGCTGAACGGAGGTGTAATGAAGGTCTTTACAAAGTCTTTACCGAAAACTTCCCCGTTACGGACGCAAGAAATAGTTTCGTTCTCGAATTTTTAGACTATTATATTGAAGCTCCTCGCTATACCATAGACGAATGTATTGAACGTGGTCTTACTTATAATGTACTACTCAAAGCGAAAATGAAACTTTCCTGTAACGATTTAGACCATGAAGATTTTGTTACTTCTATACAGGAAGTTTATTTGGGAATGATTCCCTATATGACTCCGCGGGGTACTTTTATCATCAATGGGGCAGAACGCGTTGTCGTATCACAACTACACCGTTCACCCGGCGTATTTTTTGGTTCTACCTTTCACTCTAACGGTTCTCAATTGTTTACCGCGCGAATTATCCCTTTTAAAGGTTCTTGGATGGAATTTACTACCGATATTAATAACGTAATGTACGCTTATATCGATAGAAAAAAGAAATTACCCGTTACTACTTTATTGCGAGCTATCGGCTACGAAACCGATAAGGATATTTTAGACATTTTTGAAATAGCGCAAGAAGTCAAAGCAACTAAAACTAATTTAAAAAAGAATATCGGACAAAGATTTGCCGCCCGCGTACTTAAAACTTGGAATGAAGACTTCGTAGATGAAGAGACCGGCGAGGTGGTTAATATTGAACGTAATGAAGTTATTATCGAACGCGAAACAATTCTCGAAGATAAACATATTCCTCTAATTACGGAGGCAAACATTAAAACCGTTCTTTTCCATAAACAAGATGAAAAACAGACAGACTACTCTATCATCTTTAATACTTTACAAAAAGACCCGACAAACTCTGAAAAACAAGCTATTGAATATATCTATTTACAGCTGAGAAATGCTGCCGCACCTGATGAAGAAACAGCTCGCTCCGCTCTTGAAAGATTATTCTTTTCAGATAAACGTTATGACCTTGGTGAGGTTGGACGTTATAGGATTAATAAAAAATTAAATTTGAATATCCCCAGTAAAACGGGCATATTGACAAAAGAAGATATTATTTCTATTATTAAATATTTAGTAGAGCTAATTAATTCTAAAACCGATATGGACGACATTGACCACTTAAGTAACCGAAGAGTGAGAACTGTCGGAGAACAACTTTATAATCAATTCGGTATCGGTTTAGCTCGAATGACGCGTACCATACGCGAAAAGATGAATGTTCGCAACAATGAAGTTTTTGAACCTATTGACCTCATTAATGCCAAAACTTTATCTTCTGTTATTAATTCATTTTTTGGGACTAACCAACTATCCCAATTTATGGATCAAACAAATCCTCTGTCCGAAATTACTCATAAACGAAGAATTTCGGCATTAGGTCCGGGCGGGCTCTCAAGAGAAAGAGCCGGTTTTGAAGTTCGTGACGTACATTATACGCACTATGGACGTCTTTGTACTATTGAAACACCCGAAGGTCCTAACATCGGACTTATCTCTTCTCTTTGCGTTTTTGCAAAAATTAATAACCTTGGGTTCATTGAAACTCCCTATCGTAGAGTTGAAAACAGCGTTGTACAGTTAAACGAACCCCCAATATATCTTAGCGCCGAAGAAGAGGAAAATAAAGCTATCGCACAAGCAAATATCGCTATCAATTCAAACGGCGAATTAATTGATGATAATATCAAAGCACGAAAATTAGCAGACTATCCTATTTTATCTAAAACAGAAATAGATTTAATCGATATTTCTCCTAACCAAATTGCCTCTATCGCAGCTTCCCTTATTCCTTTTTTGGAAAACGACGACGCAAACCGTGCTTTAATGGGTTCAAACATGATGCGGCAAGCAGTACCTCTGCTTACACCTGAAACCCCCATCGTAGGTACCGGACTCGAAGCACAAGTCGCTGTCGATTCCCGCGTATTACTCTGTGCTGAAGGAGACGGTGTTGTAGAATACGTGGACGGACAACAAATTATTATTAAATATGAAAGAACTGAACATGATAATTTGATTCAATTTGATTCAAATGTTAAAACATATTATCTGCAAAAATTTAAACGTACAAATCAAAATACTTGTATTAACCTTACACCTATCGTAAAGAAAGGACAAAAAGTTAAAAAAGGTGAAATTCTCACTGAAGGTTATGGAACAAAAGACGGGGAATTAGCTCTCGGTCGCAATCTAAGAGTAGCCTACATGCCTTGGAAAGGTTACAATTTTGAAGACGCGATTGTTATATCGGAAAAGGTTGTTAATGAAGATATCTTTACATCTATTCATATCGAAGAGTTCACCCTGGAAGTACGTAATACAAAAAGAGGAATTGAAGAACTTACTAATGATATTCCTAATGTTTCCGCAGACGCAACCAAAGATTTGAATGAAGATGGACTAATCCGTATTGGTGCCGAAGTAAATGAAGGTGATATTCTGATTGGCAAGATTACTCCAAAAGGAGAATCACACCTCACTCCGGAAGAAAAACTGCTTCGTGCTATTTTTGGCGATAAAGCAGGTGACGTTAAAGATGCATCTTTAAAAGCACCTCCTTCTACGAAGGGCATCGTTATTGGCTCTTTGTCAATGTCGCGTCTCGTTAAAGATAGAAAATCAAAATCGAAAGATAAAGACATTCTCAAAGATATTGAGACAACATATAATAAACATCTTTCTAATCTTAAAGATACTATTGTTTTAAAGCTATACAAACTTTTAGAAGGAAAAATAGCTCACAATATCTATGACAATACTAAAAACATTGTTATCCAAAAGGGTGCTAAATTTTCACAAAAACTTCTCGCTTCCATTAATTATGCTACTGTCGCAGCTTCAAAATGGACTAATGATTCAAAAATCAACAATTGTGTAGCTGATATCATTAAGAACTACCTTGTTGTTGAAAGAGAGTTATTAGCAAAAAAGACGCGTGAAATATTTGATGCTACTATTGGTAGTGAATTACCTAACGGTATTGTACAAATGGCAAAAGTTTATGTTGCCAATAAACGTAAACTTAAAGTCGGAGATAAAATGGCAGGGCGGCACGGTAATAAAGGTATTGTTGCTAAGATTGTTCGTGTTGAAGATATGCCATTCTTAGCTGACGGAACGCCTGTAGATATCGTTCTTAACCCGCTGGGCGTGCCTTCACGTATGAATTTAGGTCAAATTTACGAAGCAATCTTAGGCTGGGCAGGAAAAGAACTCGGAATGAAATTTGCTACCCCAATTTTTGACGGTGCAACAATTGACCAAATTAATGAACTGTTAGCAAAGGCGAACCTCCCCGAAAATGGAAGTATAGAACTTTATGACGGCGGTACAGGTGAAAAATTCCACCAAAAAGTTACTGTCGGTTATTCATATATCATTAAACTACACCACATGGTTGATGATAAGATGCACGCACGTTCTATCGGACCATACTCCCTCATTACGCAACAACCGCTTGGCGGTAAAGCTCAATTCGGAGGTCAACGTTTTGGTGAGATGGAAGTTTGGGCTCTCGAAGCCTTCGGCGCAGCTAACATCCTTCAAGAAATTCTTACCGTGAAATCAGATGATGTTATCGGTAGAGCCAAAGCGTACGAAGCAATCGTGAAAGGCGATAACATGCCCGTACCCGGTCTGCCCGAATCGTTTAACGTTCTTGTTAACGAGTTACGAGGTCTATCCCTTAACATTGATTTCGACTAATTTTTATTCAAGGTTTTTTAAATATTAAAATATATATATAAATATGGCTTTCAAAAAAGATAGTAATACCAGAAAAGAGTTTTCAAGCATCACCATAAGCTTAGCTTCCCCGGAAACGATTTTGGAACAATCAAAAGGAGAAGTGTTGAAGCCTGAAACTATCAACTATCGAACGTATAAACCAGAAAGAGACGGTTTGTTTTGTGAGAAAATTTTTGGTCCCGTTAAAGATTGGGAATGCCACTGCGGAAAATACAAAAGAATCCGTTATAAAGGTATTGTTTGTGACCGCTGCGGCGTTGAAGTAACCGAACGTAAAGTACGGAGAGAACGCATGGGACATATTCAATTGGTTGTCCCAGTTGCCCATATCTGGTTTTTTAAATCATTACCTAATAAAATTGGCGCTCTACTAGGATTAACCTCTAAAGTAATTGATTCTATCGTTTATTATGAAAAATATATTGTAATTCAAGCCGGAATTGCCGAATCCGAAACAATTACAAAACTAACGCTACTTACAGAAGAAGAATATTTTGCCGTATTAGACTCCATTCCTAGCGAAAATAGAATGCTAGAAGATACTGACCCTAATAAATTTATCGCTAAAATGGGAGCTGAAGCTCTTCAAGACTTATTAGCACGAATAGACCTAGATAAAGAATCTTATATACTCAGAGATAAAGCAAATACTGAAACATCTCAACAACGTAAACAAGATACTTTAAAAAGATTACAAGTTTTTGAATCTTTCAGAGACAGCCGTAAGAGAGCGGTAAATAAACCCGAATGGATGATTGTGAAAATTATTCCCGTCATTCCACCGGATTTAAGACCGTTAGTACCACTTGATGGAGGACGCTTCGCTACCTCTGACTTAAACGACCTTTATCGTAGAATTATCATTAGAAATAACCGATTAAAACGGTTAATCCAAATTAAGGCGCCTGACGTAATTATGCGTAATGAAAAACGTATGCTACAAGAAGCCGTAGATTCACTTTTTGATAATTCACGAAAAGCAAGTGCGGTTAAAACCGAATCAAACCGTCCTTTAAAATCTCTTTCCGATAGCTTGAAAGGAAAACAAGGACGTTTTCGTCAAAATCTTTTAGGAAAACGTGTTGACTATTCAGGGCGTTCGGTTATCGTTGTGGGACCGGAATTAAAACTTAATGAGTGCGGACTGCCAAAAGATATGGCTGCTGAACTTTTTAAACCTTTTATCATTCGAAGAATTTTAGAAAGAGGCATCGTAAAAACCGTTAAGTCTGCCAAGAAAATTGTAGATAGAAAAGATCCCGTTGTTTGGGATATTCTTGAAAATATTTTAAAAGGGCACCCCGTTCTTCTAAACCGTGCTCCTACCCTACACCGCTTAGGGATTCAAGCTTTTCAACCTAAATTAGTGGAAGGTAAAGCAATCCGCTTACACCCGCTCTGCTGTACCGCTTTTAATGCTGACTTTGACGGCGACCAAATGGCTGTTCACGTTCCGCTCGGAAATGCTGCTATCTTGGAAGCGCAAATACTTATGTTAGCATCTCACAATATTCTAAATCCGGCTAACGGTGCGCCTATAACCGTTCCTTCACAAGATATGGTATTAGGACTTTATTATATCACAAAAGGTCTAAAATCAACCAAAGAATTTACCGTTCCCGGAGAAAATATGGTTTTCTACTCCCCGGAAGAGGTTATCATCGCTTACAACGAGAAAAAAGTTCATCTCAATGCTTGGATAAAATGTAAAGTTGACTTAGAAGGAAATGGTAAACTGACCTTAACGGAAACAACGGTCGGACGCGTTTTATTTAATCAAGTTATCCCTAAAAATCACGGATTTATCAATGAAATTCTAACTAAAAAATCTCTTCGTGATATTATTAGCCAAATATTAAGAAAATCAGGAAATGCCGCAACAGCTAAATTTCTTGATGATATTATGGACCTCGGTTTTAAAATGGCTTTTGAAGGAGGACTTTCATTTAATTTAGGAGATATTATTATTCCTGAAGAAAAAACGCAACTTATCGAAGAAGCAAACGAAAATATAGCCGAAATTATTAATAATTACGGTTTAGGTTTTATCACGAATACGGAACGCTATAATCAGGTCATTGACGTTTGGTCGCACACCAATAGAAAGTTGAGTGAAATTCTCATGGAAAAGGTTGCCAACGACCGACAAGGCTTTAATCCTGTATATATGATGTTACATTCCGGTGCTCGTGGTTCAAAAGAACAAATTAGACAGCTCGCCGGTATGCGTGGTTTGATGGCAAAACCGACAAAAGCGAGTGCAAGCGGCGGCGAAATTATCGAAAATCCAATTTTATCTAACTTTAAAGAAGGACTTTCAGTACTAGAATACTTTATCTCCACACACGGAGCACGTAAAGGGTTAGCTGACACCGCTTTAAAGACCGCAGACGCCGGGTACCTCACTCGCCGATTAGTTGACGTTTCACACGACGTAATTATCTCGCAAGAGGATTGTGGAACCTTACGCGGTATGACGATAAGTACCTTAAAGAAAAACGAAGAAGTTGTAGAATCTCTTTACGATAGACTACTTGGACGTGTAACTCTCCATGATATTTATCACCCTAATACCGGCGAATTGATAGTTAAAGCCGGCGAAGAATTAAATGAACATTATTGTCAAATTATTGAAGACTCACCTATTGAGGAAGTTGAAATTCGTTCGGTTCCTACTTGTGAAGCAAAACAAGGCGTTTGCCAAAAATGTTACGGTAGAAACCTTGCAACAGGAAAAATGGTTCAAATTGGGGAAGCTGTCGGCGTAATTGCCGCACAGTCAATCGGGGAACCCGGAACTCAGCTTACTCTCCGTACATTCCACGTCGGCGGGGTGGCTGGAAATATCGCCGCCAATAGCAGAATAACCGCTAAGTACGACGGTATTCTTAGTATTGATGAATTAAGAGCTCTCGAAAAAGTTGACAAAGAGGGAAAAACGTACTTTAAAGTTATCGGACGTTCAGCAGAAATGAAAATTATTGATGTAAAAACATCAATCGCTCTTGCCTCTGCTAACATTCCATACGGTGCAAACCTCTATTTTAAACACGGTGACGCTGTTAAAACAAAAGATTTAATCGCTGAGTGGGACCCTTTTAATGCACTAATTATTGCAGATATTGGCGGTAAAATTGTGTTTAAAGATATTGTAGAAGGGGTAACATATCATGTTGAAACGGACGAACAAACAAATACGCACGATAAAGTTATCATTGAGAGTCGTTTGAAAACTAAAAATCCGAGTGTCTATGTTACCGACGATGAAGGAAATTTAGTTAAGAGTTTTGACCTTCCCGTTGGAGCTCGTCTTGCAGTTACGGAAGGACAAGTGATTGATTCCGGTGAAATATTAGCTAAAATACCACGCTCATTCGGTAAAGCAAGCGACATTACAGGAGGCTTGCCACGTGTAACCGAACTTTTCGAAGCTCGCAATCCTTCTGACCCTGCCGTTGTTGCCGAAATTGACGGTATCATATCTTTTGAGAAAAAACTGAAACGTGGTAATAGAGTGGTGAAAATCACCTCGCGGACAGGCGAAGAAAAAACCTACCTCGTCCCAACCTCTAAACAAATTCTTGCTCAAGAAAATGACTTCGTTAAAGCTGGAACGCCGCTATCCGAAGGTGCACTTACCCCTTCAGACATCTTGTCTATTAAAGGTGCCATGAAAGTACAAGAGTACATTGTTAACGAGATTCAAGATGTGTATCGTAACCAAGGGGTTAAAATTAATGATAAACACTTTGAAGTTATCGTTCGACAAATGATGAGAAAGATGGAAATTGAAGACCCGGGCGATACTAAATTCTTACAAGGAGAAATCGTTAATAAAATTGAGTTCCAAGAAGAAAATGATGCTATTTGGGATAAAAAAGTGATTATTGATGAAGGCGACTCCACCGAATATATGAAAGGACAGATTATTAATGCTAAAAACTTCCGAGACGAAAACTCACTGCTAAAACGTAGAGATTTACGCCTATTACAAGTACGTGACGCTCACCCTGCTACAGGAAAACCGATACTGCAAGGTATTACAAGAGCTTCCCTCCAAACCCGTAGCTTCTTATCTGCCGCATCATTCCAAGAAACAACAAAAGTACTAACCGATGCCGCTATTAATGCGAAAAAAGACGTGTTAGCCGGTATGAAAGAAAATGTTATTGTCGGACACCTAATCCCGGCAGGAACAGGACTTAAATCACACCAAAATTTTGTAGTAGGTTCAGTAGACGACTACGAAGAGTTAATGGCTTCTAAAGAGTAAAATTATCATTTGAAAGAAAGAGATATAATCTCTTTCTTTCATAAAAATTATATCATGCAAGAACAAAAAATTGAAATTAACATTAAAGAAGAAGTTGCTCACGGTATCTATTCCAACTTAGCAATTATTACTCATTCTAATGTAGAGTTTATTGTAGATTTTGTCTCTGTAATGCCTGGAATCCCAAAAGGAGAAGTGCGCTCAAGAATTATCCTCAATCCCCAAAATGCAAAACGACTGCTGAACGCACTCAGCGATAATATTCAGAAATTTGAAGAGAAAAATGGGAAAATTAACGAAAATTCTCAAGACCTACTTCCCATTATCACTAAAAGCGGCGGCATGGCGTAAATTTATAAACTATTACGCATGATTGATTCTACTTGGACTCTCTTTCTCGACCGAGACGGCATCATAAACAAGAGAATTATTGACGGCTACGTAAAAGAAATTTCTCAATTTGTCTTTAAAGACGATTTTATTCAGGCAATGCCTATCCTAAATCGGATTTTTAAATACACCATAGTCGTTACAAACCAGCAAGGCATTGAAAAAGAATTAGTTACCGAAAGTGAAGTGGCAACGATTCATGCTTACCTTATCAATTCCTTAAAAGAGAAAAATATCAAAATTGATAAAATATACCTCTGCCCACACCTCGCAGAACGAAATTGTAACTGCCGAAAACCCAATATTGGCATGGCTTTAAACGCAAAAAAAGAGTTTCCCGATATTGACTTTAATAAATCGGTTATGATTGGTGATTCTATTTCCGACCTTATCTTCGGAAAAAATTTGAATATGAAAACGGTTTTTATTGCAGATACTAATAATTACGTTAAAAGCGACATTCTGGCTTATGCTGATTTCTTTTGCGCTGATATGATGGAATTTACAAATCTTATACGATAATGGGAACAAAACTACTCTTTTGGTTAATTTTTTATCCATTGTCCATATTGCCGCTAAAAATATTATATGGCATAACCTATTTCGTTAATCTCATAAATAGGGCTTTTATTAATTACCGAAAAGAGGTAATTGATAAAAATCTCTCTCTCTCATTTCCCGAAAAAAATCAAAAAGAGCTTCGTAAAATTAGAACTCGTTTTTATAAACATTTAGCTGAAATAGCGGCTGAAATGATAAAAATGTTGACAATTAGCAGAAAGGAACTACAAAAACGCTATTACTGCGCCAATCCGGAACTTGTAAATCACCTTTTTGAACAAGGCAAGAGCGTTATGCTCATGTCAAGTCACTATAACAATTGGGAATGGATGGTATTGAACCTTGACTCACTTTTCAAACATCATGGAGTTGGCGTTGGAAAACCAAATACAAACAAAATCTTTGAAAAGCTGATAAATAAAGCCCGAACGAGATACGGGACGGAAGTTGTTTTTGCAGATACCGTTCGTAACACTTTCGAATATTACGAAAACAATCAAAAACCCGCTGCCTACATGATGTTAAGCGACCAGTCTCCCTCCAATCCCGATAAATCTTACCAAACAACATTCCTTAACCAACCCTCTGCTATTTTATTCGGAAGCGAATATTTTGCTAAAAAATATAACATTCCCGTACTCTATTATGAAGTAATTAAAGACAAAAAAGGATATTATCATATTAACATTCAGACAATTACAGAAACACCACAATTAACTTCTCACGGAGAAATTACTGAAAAATATATTGAATATTTAGAAAAAACCATCAAAAAACAACCTGAGTTCTGGCTCTGGAGCCATAAAAGATGGAAACATAAAATCACATTATAAAGTATTTTTTGTCTAATAAAACATTTTTGCAAACTAAGAAATTAAAGATATAAACTACTTTCAATATGCATTTATTAAAAAAAGGGGGCTTTTTTCTCATCCTAACAGGACTTTTACAATTCGGAAAGGTAACTGTTTCCGGGCAAAATTTACAACTCTTTTTTGACACGGGACGCTGGATTTATGCAAACGACTGTCCCGATAGACCTTATATCACATCTACCGTAGAGATGTTGCACACAGATAAATATGGATTATTTTTCTATTTGGTAGACATGGATTATACCAAAAAAGGAATTTATAGTGCTTATTGGCAATTAATTAGGGAGTTGCAATTTTGGAAATTCCCCCTCTCCATTCAATTGCAATATGACGGCGGCTTAACCAATCAGTATTCCTTTAATCACGCTTACGCCATCGGTCCGAAGTACAACTACAATAATGACGACAACACGCGATGCTTTTCAGGAGGAATTTTATACAAATACATTCAAGGCAACCCTATTAATCCACACAATTTTCAAGTCTCAATAACATGGTATATCTCGTTTGCAAAAGGGTTATTGACATATAATGGATACGCCGATTTCTGGCAAGAGCCTCAAATTAATATAAGCGACTACGCCTTTTTGACAAAGCCGCAACTATATTTTAATTTCAATAAATTGAAAAAAGTTAATGATAATTTCAATCTTAGTTTAGGCACTGAAATAAGAATAAGCTACAATTTTTTCGTCCCGGATAAATTTATGGTTATACCTGCGTTAGCAATAAAATGGACTTTTTGGGAATAAACACCTCGCCTGATTTCCCTCTTTAAGTAGAATAATAATAATTTTAATTTTTATTAGGGCGTGCCCCCTCGCTACGCTCGGGGTCGGTCTTCGGCTACAAGTCCGCGGGCACAAGCCGTGGGGACGCAAGG
>DUOL01000032.1 GCA_012838875.1 Bacteroidales bacterium
ACCATTGAAAAAAGATGTTTCTATCGTTGGCTACATTAAAGAAAAAAACGCGGGTTATCATCTTATCACTAATGATGATAAACAACTTCCCCTCACTTCGCAAGAGTTCTCGCCAATAGAGTAATTAAAATTTCAAACCTCCCGTTAGTACGATTCTATGGAAAAGGTACTCATTATTAGCCTCATTTACAAAATTGGGTGAATAAAGCCAATATTGTTCTTTCGTCATTTTAAGAACATACGCTAAATCAATGAAGAAATTTTGACTTCTAAAACCTAACCCGGTAGAAACTATATGTGATGAGCCATCATTAATTTTATTTTTATACGGAGTAGTTTTGTAGTTATATCCAACACGAACGGAAAAATACTCTTGTAAAGAAACCTCGCCA
This sequence comes from Bacteroidales bacterium, assembly GCA_012838875.1. GTDB lineage: Bacteria > Bacteroidota > Bacteroidia > Bacteroidales > WCHB1-69 > DUOL01. Next base: position 393 of record DUOL01000032.1, read on the forward strand.
CCAATTCTTATAGAGTGTTGAAGACCATACTTATCTCTAATATCCTGATTTTCTCGAATAAAAGAGTAATCACGAGCAAAAAGTGCAGCTGAACCATAATCAACAAGTTCGTACTCTGCACTAACAAAAGCGCGTTTCTTAATAAAAAAAGCAACATCGCCAATAATACGTAAGGGCGTCGTCAACATATATTTATAACTTTGTACGGGTGATTCTTTCGCATAATTTTGGGAAGTATATTCTGCTGTAATAGTACGTGAGTATGTATCTTTTAATTCATTATAAAACGTGGGAGTATGAAAAGCAACACCGAGACGAACAAAATCAGCAGGTTGATAAAGAACTCCGACTTTTAAATTGATTCCGGTTCCTCGCGTTGACAAATAATCGTCCATATCGTAAGAAACAAAGCCGCCAATAGTATCTAAATCATCAAATTCCGAATAGGTGGATTTTTCAGTATAACTAATAAATGGAATCCCTAACGTGGCTCCAACATAAACCTTATCGGAATAATTAGCTCCAAAAGAGACATTCATCTCGTCAATAGCTCCGCTTGTATGAACATATTTAGACTGACGTAAAACCGATTTTTCAAGAGGACTATAATAACTATTTTGTACTGAATCAAAATCTAACAACCACGTATTCCAAGCTAAATCGGTATCAAAAGGACCGGTAACGCTCAATTCGTCATTCGACTGATTAGCATAATAAACAAACTCATCCATTAAAGAGCTATTTTTACTCATTCCTTCAATTCTAAATTGATTATTAAAATCGGCAATGCGATTATAACCAAATCCGAATTGAAGACCTTTCCACGGCGAATTCTCCCGCGTAGGGAACACCAAGATTATTCCTATATTTGAAAGATTATAATTACTAGATAAATATTTAGATTGAGACGTATTGTATATTGATGACGAGTTAATAATAGAAACCACCAATGGGGTAAAGGAAAATTCACTTTTTTTATAAACCCCGATAGAAGCCGGATTAGTCGCTAATGCTGAAAATTCAGCACCAACAGCGCCAAATGCACCGCCTGCCCCCACAAAACGTGCCGTCCCACTCCAATCAAGTTGAGAAAAACGAAATGCATCAATATCATTTTGTGCTTGTGATTTCAGAGAAAATATTCCAATTAACAAAACAATGATTAAAAAACTTTTTTTCATGATATTTTTAAAAAGATGAATAGTGATTAATTGATTAAAAATAAAATATTATCTCGAACGTCTTGATGACCCGCTACTACCTGATGTCCCTGAACTTCTTTTACTTGAACTTGGTGATGAGTATGAAGAACGCCCTGATGAAGAGTTACTTGGTGAGGAGTATGAAGAACGTCCCGATGAAGAGTTACTTGGTGAGGAGTAAGAGGAACGCCCTGAAGAAGAATTACTAGGTGATGAGTAAGAGGAACGCCCTGAAGAAGAATTACTAGGTGATGAGTAAGAGGAACGCCCTGAGGAAGAGTTGCTCGGAGAGGAATAAGAGGAGTTAGAAGTTCCTCTATCATATCTATCATATCCACTTGAACGAGAGGTGGAACGTGAATTATTATAATTGGGTGTTGAACTACCTCCCGGATTAGAATAACGATTATTGTGATTTTGCATGCCTTGACGTGTAGATTGCGAAGGTCGCGTAGATTGCGAAGGTTGTGTGGATTGCGTAGGTTGTGTGAATTGCACAGGCGGTCTACTTGGTGGCGTTGTGTTAGCAGGAGGATTAGTAACCCTACTATTAATAGGCTGCGAAGGTCTTTTGTTTGCATCTCCCTGATTTTTATTAATTTGTTGTGAAGGAGAGCTAACTTCGCGTTGTGAAGGAGAGCTAACCTCACGTTGTGAAGGAGAGCTAACTTCGCGTTGTGAAGGAGAGTTAACTTCACGTTGTGAAGGAGAGTTAACTTCACGTTGTGCAGGAGAGATAGCTTCGCGTTGTGAAGGAGAATTAACTTCACGTTGTGAAGGAGAGCTAACTTCACGTTGTGCAGGAGAGCTAACTTCACGTTGTGAAGGAGAACTTACTTCACGTTGTGAAGGAGAACTTACTTCACGTTGTGAAGGAGAACTTACTTCACGTTGTGAAGGAGAACTTACTTCACGTTTTGCCGGAGAGGTTGGAGACGGTTTCTCCTTAGAAGTTGGACGCGAAAGACTATTATCAGGTGTTTCCGTAGCTGTATTCGAATTGATTGAACTATTGCTATTTCCTGACGAAACAACGTAAGGAGATGAAGTACCAATCATTTGATCAAAACGTTCATTAAAACTAACCGGCGTTAAGGATTGAACTGTTGTGTTGCTAGTTGAACTAGCATTATTACCGTAATTTTCGGGTTTTTCCCCTCGCGAATTTCTATTTGAGGCAATACCGTTAGAACTGCCTATACGATTACGATGTCCATGAAAATAGGAACGATTATTATCTAAATAGTTGTGGTAATAACCGGCGTAATATCCGGCATAGTAACCATCATAATAACCATGATTATAGCCGCTCCAATAACCACCCCAATAGGGACGATGACACCCCCACCCCCAACCATAATCAAACCCATAGGAGTAATAGCCATAGCCATAATAATAGGGACGATAATAGTAGCTGGGCCACCACCAATTATAACCTAAATAGATACTCATGCCCCAGCTTGACGGAGCATAATCGTACCAATAAAGATTGGTATAATAAGGATCATAATAACCCCAACCTGTGTAATACCCGGAATGGAAACGACGAATACGAGATGTGTAATAATAGTCGTAATAATCGTCATTGTCGTAATAATAATTATTTGTTACATACGTATTACCGCCACTTGAATAACTTTTGGTTTCCGGATAATATTGTTCCTCTTCAGCATAATATTCATTGTTAGAATATTCTGATGAATATTCATTGGAATTGTTGTAGTTTTCGGCTTCCTCCGTATAGTAATTACTATCGTAATTTTGGCTTTGAGTGTCATATTGGTAGGAAGAGTTCTCGCTAATTTGAGTAGTCTTTGCCTTCTTTTGATATTGTGCATCGGAAGAGGTCGTATAAACATCGTCATAATAAACTAAAGACCCCAATTTACATGACGTCCCCAGGATTGCTATGACAATTAACGGAAGAAAAATCTTTTTTTTCATGGCTATATCTCCTATTTTTTAATTTATTGCTTTTTATTTTTTATTTTTGCACGATTTTATACTTATAGACTACAAATATAATACAAAGTTAATTAATAAACGAAAAATAATGGCGAAAAGTTTTACAACACGAGAAGAAAATTATTCACAATGGTATAATGATATCGTTAAAAAGGCGGATTTAGCGGAAAATTCGGCAGTTAGAGGCTGCATGGTTATTAAACCTAATGGCTACGCAATATGGGAAAAAATGCAAGCAGCACTTGACAAAATGTTTAAAGATACCGGACATGTGAACGCCTATTTCCCTCTTTTTATTCCTAAATCTTTTTTAAGTCGCGAAGCGGCTCACGTGGAAGGTTTTGCAAAAGAGTGCGCCGTTATTACGCACTATCGTTTAAAAAATGACCCGGACGGCAATGGAATTATCGTTGACCCGGACGCAAAATTAGAAGAAGAATTGATTGTAAGACCTACCTCCGAGACTATTATTTGGGATACTTATAAAAATTGGATACAATCCTACCGTGATTTACCGGTGCTCTGTAATCAGTGGGCGAATGTAGTACGCTGGGAAATGCGTACACGTCTTTTTTTACGTACCGCCGAGTTTTTGTGGCAAGAAGGTCATACGGCACACGCGACCCGCGAAGAAGCTATTGAAGAAACCGAAAAAATGTTGCAAGTTTATGCCGATTTTGCCGAAAATTTTATGGCAATTCCCGTATTAAAGGGAATAAAATCACCGAATGAACGCTTTGCAGGAGCAGATGAGACTTATTGTATTGAAGCCTTAATGCAAGACGGAAAAGCACTGCAAGCAGGAACGTCTCACTTTTTGGGACAGAATTTCGCCAAAGCCTTCGATGTTAAATTTTTGAATAAAGAGAATCAACTTGAATATGTGTGGGCAACCTCTTGGGGCGTTTCTACTCGACTAATCGGAGCTCTAATCATGACTCACTCGGACGACCAAGGGCTAATAGTACCTCCAAAATTAGCGCCGTTACAAGTGGTTATTATTCCAATTTATAAAACGGAAGAAGAGAGAAATGAAATATCACAGAAAGCAAATACGCTGATGCAAAAATTGAAAGAGAAAAATATTTCCGTAAAATATGATGACGATGACTCTAAACGGTCGGGGTGGAAGTTTAATGAATATGAGATGAAGGGCGTGCCTGTCAGAGTAGCTATAGGACCTCGCGATTTAAAAAATAATCAAGCCGAAGTTGCTAGACGCGATACTTTTGAGAAAAATTCTATCTCTTTTGATAAACTCCCCGACTATATCGAAACATTGCTGGAGAACATACAAACAAACCTTTATAATAGGGCATTGGCATTTAGAGAGGAAAATACACGAAAAGTCGATACTTGGGACGACTTTATGGAGACATTGGAAAATAAAGGGGGCTTTATCTTAGCCCATTGGGATGGAACTCCCGAAACCGAAGAAGAGATAAAAGAGAAAAGTAAAGCTACCATTCGCTGCATTCCTTTAGATGGTGAGTTGGAGGAAGGGAAATGTATCCTAACCGGCAAACCCTCAAAACAGAGAGTCTATTTTGCACGAGCATATTAAGAGAAAGGCAATCAGGACTATCTTATTTATAATCAAGCAGTTATTTTTATTTATTATTAGGGCGTGCCCCCTCGCTACGCTCGGGGTCGGCGCCCGGTTACAAGTCCGCAGGAAGGAGCTATGAATAGCATAGTCGAAAAAGGAGCTTCTAAAGGCGCTCTTTTTCTCCTTGCTCTTCAAAGCTCCTTCCTTTGCGGGCTTTCCACCTAAGCGCCTCACGCAACCAACCTGCTCATATCGAAATAGTAAACTTCGAGTTTTACATGCTTTTTGGGATAGTATCAAAAAAAATGAAAGAATATGCTCATAATTAAATAATTCTCATTCTTTAATTTTTATTATGTCACTAAAAGTGTGTATTGATTTTTTCTATCATATTGCAAAGTAGAGAAGTTGGATAGAGAAAAAATGGCGTGTGCCGCATAATAATGAAAAATGGTCGCCTCGCTATGAGACAGCCCTAATTGAATTTACTGAATAGGTCTAGTTTTTGATTTATAGTGTTTTA
>DUOL01000208.1 GCA_012838875.1 Bacteroidales bacterium
AGTTATTGCTAAAACTTCGACTAAGCGAAATACTGCCACGTTTGAAGCCTTATTAGGTGAGTTTCAGACGCTTGCCGAGGCGGAAAGATTCTTAACAACCGTTGTTAGTGATTTTAACAAGAATAATGATGAGGGGTATATTGCCCGTAAAATTGATAGATATATGGTAGAATATCCTGCATACGTTGTTCTTAATTTAACTTCAATTTCAATAACTTTATTTAGCAATGCTTCTTTTGAAATAAACGGTGGGAAAGATAAATTTTATGTCTCCTTTTACTACGGGAGCGATATTCCCAAAAAAGAATATATCGCTGTAACGAAGGAAAAAAGTTACAATGAATTAGATAATGAACTTCGTGCTATGCTTCAAGAAGCAAAGAATAATTTTGCTGCATATAAAGGGAAAGAGATGAAAAATGCAAAAACTACATTAGGAACTTTTGATAAACAATACGAATCAATTGTGAACGTTGGTGGTGTAGCAGCCCCTTGTTTCCTTATTGAACGCTTGTCGGTATTGGAAATGGTTGTTCCCTTTAAAAAAGGAATTAAAAATAATAATATAAATGAAGAACTTAAGAATACGATGGCTTTCATGGAGTCTCTACTAGGAATAGGATATGCGTATTCAATCACTCCTTTATGGGGAAGTGTGAGCTATGTGGTGATTAATGATTATGATTATTTTAACCGTTTTATTAAAGTAGCGGAAATCCAAATTAGTGAAGCGGAAAATTCCACATCTGATATTTATATTATTCTAAAACCTTATAATAAGTTGGTTAATTACTAAGATTTAGAAATTATCCATTTTATCGTAGAAACTCTATTTTTCTCCATAATACGACAGAAATAGAGTCCCGACGCCAAAGAACTACAGTTAATAAGAATATTGTAATTTCCTGAAGCATAAGTTGTTTCAGGAAATTCAATAATTTTTCGTCCTGTCATGTCGGTTATTACAATTTGAATAGCTGTTTCTTCATTAACTGAAATTTGCAAAGTTGCCCGTTCAGTAGCAGGATTAGGATAAATTGAGTAGTGGGAAAGGGCGGAGGGGAGTGAAATAGCCGATGGAAGGGTGGTGTCAATAGGAGTATCTGAAGTGTCAATAGGTAGTTGTAGACGAGAAAAATCAAAAAGAGCTGCAAAATTCATTCTCGCTATATCAGCCATGTAATTGTAATTAAGGAAAGTGCTACTATCATTTAAGGTATGATAGTAGGGAGAAAACCAATTTTCAGAAGAGAAAACAGTTTTAAATCCTTCTAAATAATAGGAATAACTGTCGCTGTACTTGGCAATATTGTTATTGGCACTATCAGGTATAATAGGGGTAATAGCTGTATAATTTTCGCAGTATTCTCTCATTTTATGTACAATATCTATGGAATTATCGTACCAAGATAACTTGACTTCCCAAAGGATTGTATCAGGTTGATAACCAACCATATCGTTGTTAAGCATTAATAGAACATTTTCGTTGCTATCTGCACGGCAGCGAGCGTCATAGTCGGAGCCGATTAATCCTAATTCTTCGCCGTCAAAAGCCATAAAATCAATTGAAATGTTAGGGGTGAGATTATGAAAATGTATGATACGAGCCATCTCTATCATTACCGCAATTCCGGAAGCGTTATCATCAGCTCCCGGTGTTTGTGCATAAAGTTGATAATATCGGTTGTACGAAATAGCATCTAAATGAGCTCCTATAATTATCACAGAATCAGGCTGTTCGCTTCCTGAAATACGTCCTTTTACATTGTACATATTTACGTCAAATTCTCCTGTGAAAAATGAACTTCCTGTAACGCGGAAAGAATCAATAGCAGCATTATCAATACCATAACTTTTAAGTCGTTGCACTAAATATTCTGCCACATCTTTATTATCACGAGTAGCAAATCTATCGCCAAAATTTTCTAAATCTCGTACGGTTCGAGCTAAACTATCGGCGTTAATATAACGAGCTAAAGAATCAATAATGGGATTAAATTGGGCTGATAAAATGTTGCAATGGAATAGAAAAAAGCACGAGAAAAATAGATAAATCAATTTTTTCATAGATTTTCTAATTTTAAATTAATTGTACAAAAGTAATATTAATTTTTTGTTTCATTATTGTTTTTTAGTAGAAAATGATACGATTGAGAAAATAATCGTGTGAACCGTTTTTTATAAAATTATGTCGAAATTTATAATTACCAAACTACAAACATATATTAATATGAGTTACAAGCTGATACCATGCCTTATATTGTAAAGAGATTCCAAAAATAAAAATCTTATTTTTAATGCTTATTCTTTGAGAATGAACAATTTTTGTATTTTTGCTGTCTCAAAAATACAACTATGAAGCTAATTTGTGTAGAAAGAAATTACACGGAGAGTCCTGAAGTTGTTGATAATCAAATGACTAAAAAGACGGTTTTCTTCTTAAAACCGGATTCTTCTATTGTAACTCGTAACCGTCCCTTTTTTCTACCCGATTTTTCAAAAGATATTCGTGCTACAATGGCTCTCTTGATAAGAATTTGTAAAGTCGGGAAGCACATTAGTGAAAAGTTTGCTCATACCTATTACGATGAGGTTGGCTTGGGAGTCAATATGTCTGCCTACGATTTGCAGCAGCAGAGCATAGAGAAGGGAGAACCTTGGGAAATTGCCAATTGTTTTGACGGCTCTCTTGCCATTAGTAATTTTGTAAAGAAAGATAATTTTAAGGATATCAACTCTATTAATTTTCAATTACGCATTAATAACGAGTGTGTTCAACAAGCTAATAGTGCCTTTTTTACTTTAGAAATTGATGACTTTATTGTTTATGTTTCACAGTTTATGACGCTAAAAATGGGAGATATTATTTGTTTTGGGACTTTCGTTACAAATGAAAAATTACAGATAAACGATAAATTACAAGGTTTTATAGAGACGGAAAAATTTCTTGATTTTAGAATCAAATAGATACTTTTTTAAATATTCACTTTTAATCACAAAATTATGAAGTTAAAAATCAAATTAATCATTATGAATTTTCTCCAATATTTTATTTGGGGAGCATGGCTTATTTCTTTAGGAAGCTACTTAGGCGGAGCACTTGGATTTAGTGGTGTACAAATAGGTAGTTTTTATGCCATTATGGGGATTACTTCGCTTTTCATGCCTGCTGTGATGGGGATTATTGCGGATAGATGGATACCGGCGGAAAAACTATTAGGGATTTCTCACTTACTGGGCGGGTTTTTTATATTTATGGCTTCCACGACTACCGATTATAATCTATTGTATGCTTATATTTTTCTGGGTGTGGGTTTTTATATGCCTACGATTGCTTTGTCTAATTCAGTAGCTTATAATGCGTTAGAGAAATACGGTTATGACACGATTAAGGATTTCCCTCCGATTCGGGTTTTTGGCACTATTGGTTTTATTGCCGCTATGTGGACGGTTGATTTAACGGGTTTTAAACAGTCGGAAGTGCAATTTTATGTTTCAGCGATAGCCTCCTTAATACTTGGAGTTTACTCTTTTACTTTACCGCACTGTCCGGTTAGTAAATCGAACGAAAAACGTAGCTTTGTGGAAGCACTTGGGCTAAAAGCATTTACTCTTTTTAAGGATAAAAAAATGGCGATATTTTTTATCTTTTCGATGCTTTTGGGTGCAGCCTTACAAATTACGAACGGATTTGGCGATTTATATATCAATAGTTACGCTAATGACCCCGCTTATGCCGACACTTTCGGAGTTAAACATTCCGTGATACTGATTTCTCTTTCACAAATTTCAGAAACACTTTGCATTTTACTTATACCATTTGTTTTAAAGCGGTTTGGTATTAAAAAAGTTATGCTAATGAGCATGTTTGCATGGGTGTTACGTTTTGGACTGTTCGGAACAGGGGATCCGGGTCCGGGAATTTGGATGCTTATTCTATCCATGATTGTCTATGGTTTGGCTTTCGACTTCTTTAACATTTCAGGAGCGTTGTTTGTTAATCAAGAGACAGACACTTCTATACGTTCAAGTGCCCAAGGGTTATTTATGATTATGACAAATGGCTTTGGAGCTACGATAGGCTCTTTGGCGGCTGGTGCTGTGGTTAGTCGTGTTGTGCCCGATCCGGCAAATAGTCCGGTTGGTTGGGATCGTGCGTGGTTTATATTTGCCGCTTATTCTTTAGTGGTAGCCATCGCTTTTGCGTTAATATTTAAGTATAAACACGACCCAAATGCTATTCAAGATGTTAAACATTAATACTTGGCAAAGAGGATTATCCGCTAAATGCTAAACATTGTAAAAAGTATTAATTAGAAAATTCTTATGGCTAAAAAGAAGAAAAAAGGAATTTTTAAAAAATGTTTTTCTGTTTTAGGAAAATTCATTGTTTTCTTATTCCTTTTTTCTATTTTACTTACGCTGCTTTATCGTTGGGTAAATCCGCCAATTACCTATTTAATGATTGAGAGGAAAATAGCGAAAGATTTACCCATTAAGAAGAAATGGACTCCCATAGAGGAAATTTCTCCCCATTTTATCAATTGTGCCGTTGCCGCTGAGGATAATAATTTTTTAGCTCATAATGGATTTGACTTCGGGGCAATACAAAAAGCGATAGATGAACGTGAACAGGGAAAACGAAAACGTGGCGCAAGTACCATCTCTCAACAAACAGCTAAAAATGTTTTTCTATGGCCCAAACAATCGTGGTTTCGTAAAGGATGTGAGGTCTATTTCACCTTTTTAATTGAGACCTTTTGGAGTAAAGAGCGAATCATGGAAGTTTATTTGAATGTGATAGAAATGGGACCGGGTATTTATGGCTGCGAGGCGGCGTCTCAACACTATTTTCGTAAAAGTGCAAGCAAAGTCTCCGCTAGAGAAGCTTCCCTGATAACCGCCATTTACCCCAATCCGTTTAAGGGAAATCCGAGCCGTCCTTCGAACTATCTGCAAAAACGCTCCTCAAATATTAGGTCGCTCTCGTCGAAGATAGGAAATATAAAATTCGATAAAGAGAGTATTAAAAAAGCAAAAGAGAGATATCAAAAACGAGAAGAGTTAAGACGAAAGAAAAACGATGGAAAAGTGTTGGACATCTTTTAAAGTTTACTGTTTTTAAAATAATGGTTTATAAATAGTTGTATGCGATGAGACACAAAGTGGACTTTTTAGTTATCGGTTCGGGGATTGCAGGCTTGAGTTTTGCGTTAAAAGCTGCAAATTACGGAAAAGTCGGTATGATAACGAAATCGAAAATTGACGATACCGCTACAAAATATGCGCAGGGTGGCGTAGCAGCAGTTATTTATTCTCCTGATACCTACGAAAAACATATTCGCGATACGATGATTGCCGGTGACGAACTTTCAAATCCTAAAATTGTTGATATTACGATTCGAGAATCTACGGCACGGGTCTTGGAGTTAGTAGAGTGGGGCGTCAATTTTGATAAAACCGATAGTGGAAAATATGCCCTTGCCAAGGAAGGAGGACACTCCGAGTTCCGAGTGCTTCACCATAAAGATATTACGGGAGCAGAAATAGAACAGAAACTGATATTAGCTGCTAAAAGAAATAAAAATATTACTATTTTAGAGAACTGTTTAGCCATAGACATAATCACTCAACACCATTTAGGAGTTGAGGTTAGTAGGAAAACACCCGATATTCGTTGTTTCGGAGCGTATGTCTATAATCCTAACAATAAAAAAGTTGAAACGGTGCTCTCTAAGGTTACTATGATGGCTACCGGCGGCATCGGTACGGTGTATGGACATACTACGAATCCGAATATTGCAACCGGAGACGGAATTGCAATGGTCTACAGAGCCAAAGGAACTGTCGAAGGAATGGAATTCGTACAGTTCCACCCAACTACACTTTACAATCCGAAGGAAACCCCTTCTTTTTTGATAACGGAAGCGATGAGAGGTGCCGGTGCCATCTTAAAAGATAGAAACGGCGATGAATTTATGAGTAAATATGATGCACGTGGTGCGTTGGCACCACGCGATATTGTAGCAAGAGCGATAGATAATGAGTTGAAAATCAGCGGTTCGGATTTTGTATATTTAGATGCCACTGCTTTGCCTAAAGATGTGATTTTTAGCCATTTCCCTAATATTTATGCGAAGTGTTTGAGTATCGGTATAGATATTATGCGCGATATGATACCGGTTGTTCCCGCCGCCCACTACTCTTGTGGAGGTATTAAAACGGACGAGTGGGGAGAATCCTCCATTCAACATCTTTTTGCTTCGGGCGAGTGTGCATCGACAGGCTTGCACGGTGCGAACAGATTAGCCTCGAATTCGCTCTTGGAAGCCTTGGTCTTTTCGCACCGTGCAAGCCTGAAAGCCGTGGAAGATATAAAAAAGATTGACTTTTGTGATGAAATTCCGGAATGGGATACCGAAGGTACCGTGCTGAACGAAGAGATGGTACTGATTACACAAACAAAAAAGGAACTGCAAACAATTATGTCAAATTATGTTGGCATTGTACGCTCTAACTTGCGATTACAACGAGCTTTCGATAGATTAGAGATTTTATACGGCGAAACGGAAGAACTTTATAAAAAATCTATCCTTTTCCCGGAAATTTGTGAATTGAGAAATATGATTAATGTGGGATACCTCATTATTAAAAATGCGATGGATAGGAAAGAGAGCCGAGGGTTACACTACTCTCTCGATTATCCGGAACATAGAGATGTGAGTCAAGTAACAAGAGATATGTTGTAGAATTTATTCTACCTTGTTGATTTTTAATAATTCACCTCTTTTACTTTTTGATTTTTTGGGAATCTTAACCTGATAAGATTTGGTTTTTACTTTCAATAATGTAGAAGAACGAAGCCATGGGTTATGCTCTTTCAGTTCACGATAAGTAATGCCGTGCTCCGTAGCAAATTGATATAAATCTTGAATGGGCTCGGAAATCGTTATCTCTTTACAAGGAACCGGATAGTAGAAATCATCATTTTTTAAGTGGAAGTTATATTGATAAGGTTTTTCAAAAATTAATTTGTACGATAAGATACGATAAACATAACGAGCCGTCTCGGCGTTGAGGAGCAAATCCCAGTAGTTATTACATGTTTGATTAGTGAGATTTCTTTCCAGTCCGTTTTCACCCATATTGTATGCAGCAGCACATAACGACCAACTGCCGAATTTTTGCTTTAAATCTTTCAAAAATCGGCACGCGGCACGAGTCGATTTTTCAAGGTCGTAACGTTCATCTATTTCGTCATTAATCTCCAATCCGTACTTCCTTCCCGTACTTTCCATAAACTGCCAATAACCCGTCGCTTTAGCAGGAGAAACGACATTCTGTAAATTACTTTCCGCTACACATAAATATTTGAAATCATTAGGAATTTTCTCTTCCGCTAAAATCTTTTCTATAGTCGGGAAAAAACGTGTCGAACGTTTTAACGATAACATCGTTACGGAATGCTGATAAGTAGAAATAATCAATTCGCGGTCTAAACCTTCATACACCCAATAAATATCCAGAGGAACGGGTTCGCCTGCAAATTCTAATTCACTCGGGATAAAGGGAGCAACCGTAGCCGTTGTATCCACCTTATTTTGAACATCTCCGCCTGCTTTAGCTTCTTTTAAAGAAAAATTTGAAATTAAAAAGTATACCAAAAATGATACAATTACTAACCCAATAACGGAAGGATAAATTAATCGTTTTCTTTCACTTTGCATAAATTATTTACGTTTAATCATTAAATCACTTAATCACTCTTTTCTTATTCAAACGAAACAAAAGTTACATAATTATTTTGCGAAGTTTTAATTTTCTTATTTTTGCAAAAAAAATAACGGGATTTTATGAAACCTATCAAAATATTATTTTTTTCTATTTTTATTTCGTTCTCTATCAGTAATATTCAAACAGCCAAAGCACAGAATATACATCTGTTTTATGATTTTGGAAGTGTAATTTACGAAGAGTGCAAGGACCGTGCTTTTTTTACCACGACAGTCGATTTATTTCATCGTGACGCCTGGGGAAGTACTTTTTTCTTTATTGATATGAATTACGCCGACCATGGTATTACATACGTCTATTGGGAAATTAATCGGGATTTTACATTTCCTCGGGTTCCTATTTCTCTCTCTTTAGAGTATAATGGCGGGCTAACCAATACTTTTTCGTTGTCAAATTCATATTTGGCGGGAGTGCGGTATAGCTATGATAATGAAGGATTTACGAAAGGCGTTTCACTTACTTGTTTTTATAAATATATTCAAGGTAATGTGGAACCGCACAATTTTCAAGCGACTGCAATTTGGTATCTTCACTTTGCTAAGAAGAAGTTCTCTTTTTTGGGATTTGCCGATTTTTGGCGAGAGCCGAGAGCAACTATCGCCGAAAGCGACTATATTTTTCTGACGGAGCCGCAAATTTGGTTTAATTTTGATGCCTTGCCCAACGTAAGCGATAAATTAAAATTGAGTATCGGCAGCGAAGTTAAAATAAGTTATAATTTTGTTCTTCCTGATAAATTTATGGTTATTCCTACGATAGCTCTTAAATGGAGATTTGAATAGAAAGAATTTATGATGAGAATTAACAAAAAACCGTCTAATTTCTATTTTTTATTACATCATTGTACGTTTTTTTTAATACTTTTTTCAATTATCGCTTGTAGTGAACGGTACGATAATCGGGATAAGATGATTTTTCGTTATAACGAGTCCAGCGGCATTTCCTCGTTAGATCCTGCCTACGCTTCGGGGCAATCTACGATTTGGCCCTGCAATTTGCTTTATAACGGACTGGTCGATTTAGATGACTCCTTACATATTATCCCCGCAATTGCCAAAAGTTGGGAAATTAGCGAAGACGGAACCGTTTATACTTTCACTTTACGAAATGATGTGTTTTTTCATGACAACCCTTTTTATACATTTAAAAATAAGAGAAAAGTTGTTGCGAAAGATTTTGTCTATAGCTTTAATAGAATTGTAAGTCCGGAAGTTGCCTCACCGGGAGCGTGGATTTTTCAACAAGTGAAAAGAGATGAAAACGGACAACTTGATGTTAAAGCATTGAATGATACGACTTTGCAAATAAAATTAAATAAAATATTCCCGCCTTTTTTGGGTATTTTGACTATGAAATACTGCTCTGTTGTTCCACAAGAAGCGGTAGAATATTTTGGTAAAGAGTTCCGCAGATTTCCCGTTGGAACAGGTCCGTTTCAATTTCAGTTATGGGAAGAAGGGGTAAAACTTGTGCTAAGGAAAAATCCGTACTATTTTGAAAAAGATGACCGGGGACGTCCTTTACCGTACCTTGATGCCGTGGCGATTACCTTTATCGTGGATAAACAGACCGGTTTTATGGAATTTATGAAAGGCTCACTCGATTTTATGTCCGGAATCGATGCTTCTTACAAAGATGCTTTGTTAACTAAACGAGGTGAGTTGAAGCCCGAGTTTAACGGAAAAATAGAGATGTTTACTTCTCCCTATCTCAATACGGAATATTTGGGTTTTGTTTTGAAAGAGGGGAATGTCGATAATCCGCTATTGGATAAAAAGGTGCGGCAAGCTATCAATTACGGTTTTGACAGAGCTAAGATGATACGATATTTACGTAATAATATTGGTTATCCCGGGACCAGCGGTTTTATTCCAATGGGAATGCAAGCGTTTGACAGTGAGAAAGTTAAGGGTTATGATTATGACCAAGCAAAAGCGTTGCAGCTCTTAGCGGAGGCGGGCTACCCGAACGGCAAAGGGTTACCTGAAATATCGCTTGCCGTTTCACCCACTTATCTCGATTTGACTCAATATATTCAGCATGAATTAGAGCAAATTGGAATTAAAATCAAGTTAGATGTACAGCAGGCGGCGCAGCAACGACAGATGATGCGAAGCTATCAATTGGCTTTCTTCCGAGCCTCGTGGATAGCCGATTATCCGGACGCCGAAAACTATTTGTCTCTCTTCTATTCCAAGAATTTGCAGCCCTTCGGCTCCAATTACACCCACTATGTTAATGCCGATTTCGACCGTCTTTATGAGAAGTCGCAAAGCATTATTGACGATTCTCTGCGAAACCGCTATTATACCAAAATGGATTCTCTATTGATGGCGGATGCTCCTGTCGTGGTGCTATTTTATGACAAAGCGATTCGGTTTACCCAAGCGAATGTTAAGCAATTGGGTATCAATCCTGTAAACATGCTAAATTTAAAGTATACCTATCTTACCGATACAAAATAGCAGATTTATTTTTAGGTTATTCCGGTGTCGAAGTCGTGAGTTCTACATTAAGATAACGCATCTCAATTCCTATTCACAACATTCTAATATTTTAATAGTCAAGTAGTTAATTATATTTATTATTAGGGCGTGCCCCCTCGCTGCGCTCGGGGTCGGCGCCCGGTTCCAAGTCCGCGGTCGCAAGC
>DUOL01000255.1 GCA_012838875.1 Bacteroidales bacterium
AGATATTTGTAAGGGAACTCCGTACTTGGCGAATGGCTTCGGTATTGCTACCGATGCACTAAGCGTTGGTTTACATACCTTTACACGTAATCTCTACACTGTTGACGGTTGCGATAGTACTGTAACATTACAACTTACGGTTAACCCCATTTCTACAACGGAACTTTCGGCAGCTGTTTGTCAAGGTGTAATTTACAGTGATTATGGCTTTAATATCGAAACGGCTAATTTAACTATTGGAACGCATAACTTTACTCAAAACTTAACAGGTGCTAACGGCTGCGATAGTATCGTTAACTTAGCTCTTACCATTTCTCGCTCAACAACAGCACATATCTATCATTCAACTTGTGATTCGTTTACATGGTTTGGAACAACTTATACAAGTTCGGGTAATTATGCGAAAGTGCTAAATAATGCTAATGATGAAGGTTGTGATAGTGTTATTATTTTACACTTGACAATCAAACAAACAACCTACGCCAATATTTATGATACGGCTTGCAATTCCTACACTTGGCAATTAACAGGCGAAACTTTCCTAACAAGTGGAGATTACCAAGCAGTATTGCTGAACAGCCAAGGCTGTGATAGTATCATAACCTTACACTTAACAGTGAATTATACTACCAGTGGCGAGATGTACGATACGGCTTGTGTAGTTTATAATTGGTATTTAGACGGAAGAGATTACACACAATCCGGCGATTATGAATATACAATTATAGGCGGAAATTCATTTGGTTGTGATAGTGTCGTAACCCTACATTTGCTAATTCTTGAAAATACCGAATCTGAATTCGAGGTTGAGTTCTGCGAAGAGTATCGATGGGATTTGACAAGTGAAACGTACTATACATCAGGTGATTATGTGGCAATAATTCCTAATAGTGTGGGTTGTGATAGTATCATAACTATGCATCTCACTATTAATCAGGCAAGTAATACTTCTTTTACCGTTATAACTACCCGTCCTTATTATTGGGAAGTTACTGACGAAACGTATGATACGGAAGGAGTTTATTCACACACCTACTATGGCGGTGCAAGTAATGGTTGCGACAGTACGATAACTCTTATTTTGATTATCGAAAATGATACTACCGATATTCAAAATATCGACTATTCTTCTCATATTCAAGTATTTCCAAATCCAACCCGAGATGAGGTTTACATCAAAACTGACGATAATGTACTGCCGTTTACAGAAATCGAAGTGTACGATATTTACGGCAAGTTCATTATGAGAGAGAAGGTTACAGGCGATGTATCTCGCATATCGTTACAACCCTATTCAGCAGGTGTTTATCTATTGCGACTAATCGACGACAAGCAAATTATTGATATTGTGAAAGTTATAAAGCAATAAAACATTCCTTTTATCTATTATCAAGTGTTATCTTTTACGGATAACGCTTGATAATACGTAAAAATAGGTCTCTTTTCTCAGCATAGTCTAATTTGTTTTCATCTGACCATCAACGAATTAGTAATATTTCTAAAAGAGTTTTACAATCATATAGTTGATTTTATTATTTATTAGGGCGTGCCCCCTCGCTACGCTCGGGGTCGGCGCCCGGTTCCAAGTCCGCGGGCACAAGCCGTGGGGACGCAAAGCGGCAAAAAGAGCTTACAAGCTCGCTTTTTTGCCGCCGCGTCCCCATCGGCTTCCG
>DUOL01000209.1 GCA_012838875.1 Bacteroidales bacterium
GAAAATTTGGCAATTTCCTCTTTTTTAACACCTAATAATAATCCTGTAGCAATAGTAGTACCGGAACGTGATAAGCCCGGCAATACGGCTACTGCTTGTGCTAAACCAATAATAAAGGCACTTTTATAACTAACTTCCTTCTCCGTCTTGATTTTTACAAATTGAGCTAAAAGTAGTAAAATGGCTGTAATAAGTAGCATAATACCTACTAATAAAACTCCTTGTCCGAAAAGTCCTTCTACCGAATCTTTAAAAAAGAGCCCTATAATTAATATGGGAATCATGGAGATGAGAATTTTTGTAATGTATTGTGTCTCAGGATTCCACTTGAATTTGAAAAATTGTAAAATCAGTTCGCCTATCTCTTTTCTGAAAACGGTAATGGTACTTAAAACCGTAGCAGCGTGAACAACAATTTCAAAGGCAATATTTTCACCATGTTGGATGCCAAATAACTCTTTGGCAAGTATTAAATGCCCACTACTACTGACAGGTAAAAATTCTGTTAATCCTTGAATAATACCCAAAATGATTGCTTCCAACAAAGTCATGTACTACTCTTTCGGGGTTTTAGGATGCCACATAATAGCATAAATCTCAATAACAAGTCCTAATACAATTAAAATCGGCGAAACAACAAGTCGGCGTGTGTCGAAAATGGCGTCGCTGAAAACATCCGGATCTTTAGAACCACCACCCGATAAAAGAATATAACCCAACCCTAATAAAACAACTCCAACAACCATTAATATATAATTCGTTTTTCTGAAAAGTGGTTTTTTGCTACTGCTTTTGCCTTTAGTCGTCTGATTAGACTGAACTTTCGCTTTATTTTCGACTTGAATAACTTTTGCCATGTTTATATATTTTATAAGTATAATCGATCTCTGTTTATTTTAATGTATTTATTAACTGACAAGAGAGCAATGATAATAGTAAATAAAATGCTAAAAATAAAAATTGCTAATAAAATTAATGAAAGAATGGAAATGTATTTAAAATCTATAAATTGGGGAATGTATTGATTTCCAAGATAAAGGGTAGCGGCAAGTGCTACAATAGCTAAAATACCACCCCAAACACCTTGAATAAATCCTTTCGTTATGAACGGTTTCCTCACAAAATTTCGAGTTGCACCAACTAATAACATGCTTCGAATGTTGAGACGTTTAGCATAAATGTTAAGACGTATCACATTAGCTATTAATAAAATAGCAATAAAAATAAAAATAAATGAAATGCCGAAAATGACAATTTCTATGGTAATTAAATTGTTGAGAACCGTATTTACAATAACATCAGCGTATACTACATCACGAACAATCATTGATTGCATGATAGATTTAGAAATTGTTGCTAAAGAGTCGGTATTAGCGTATTGAGGTTTTACCGTAAATAAGATAGATGCGTTGATAGGATTTGATTCGAGAATTTCCATAAAATTTTGTCCAACGGCTTCAATCGCTGTTTTAACGTTATCAGCACGCGAAGAGAGCTTGGACGTAGCAATAAAAGGTTCTAACTTCAATTGCTGTTCAAAAGAAGCAATATCTGCTTCCTTAACAGTACCATAGAACAAAATTTCCATTTCAAATTTTTGAGAAATATTCTGCATCAATTGATGAGAAAAGAATGCAAAATATACTAAAATACCAATGAAAAACATGGCTAAAGCAATGCTGACGATAGAGCCAAAAGCTGAAAATCGTAATCTTGCCTTAGTAATTTTGTCAATAGAATCGGGAAATTTACTCATTTTACTAAAACTCTCAATAATGACCTTTTTTAAAAAGTATACCTTGCGCTTATGGTTAAGCAATTAATATCCGGAAAGACTCTAACGTCTCCGCTTGCAAAAGAAGTAGTTAATCCGGGACGTATATCTGCTTGTAGCGCTAGTGGAATGTTGGCAAATTTATATTCAGCCCCTCCAATAAGATTATAACTCATATAAAAAATATACCCACTATCATAGTAAGGATTAAGTGGAGTTAAAGTATTTCCGACACCTACACCAGCACCAACAAACCAATAAAATCCCTTTTTAATGTAAGTTTCATACATCATATTAAAATTAAGTTTTGTAACTACATAATAGGGAATAGAGATTGCTACTCCTCCATCAATTTGTGTCGCTAAATTATGAGTAACAAACGCTTTATAAGATGCTCCGTTTAAAAAACCGACAGCTCCTCCTATGCTATGTTTATAAGGAGTCGTTTGTGCTTGTGAACTTAAAATGCCAACATAAAATAAGACGAAGCCGATAATTAAAACTGTTTTTTTCATATTTTTCACTTTTTAAATTATATTTAACTGCAAAAATAAATAAATAATGAATAAGTGAGGTTGTCAATAGCGAAAAGTTTACACTATTCTATCTTTATTTTTAGCTATAAAACTTTCCCAACCTGTAAATTTATTGTTTCCAAAGTTAATTTTTGTTTGCAGGTGATGACAAACAGCCACGGCTAAGGCATCGGTCGCGTCAAGAAATTTAGGTATTTCAAGTTCTTTATAGATTTGTTGCAACATCGCCGCTACCTGTTCTTTGGTTGCGTTTCCGTTGCCTGTGATAGCCTGTTTGATTTTACGGGGTGAGTATTCGTAAACCTCAATGTTATGATGAAGACAAGCAGTTATAACGACGCCTTGTGCTCTCCCTAATTTTAACATCGACTGAGGATTTTTACCGAAAAAAGGTGCTTCTATGGCTAAAATAGATGGTTGATACTGTTTAATGAGCGCTTCTGTCGTATCAAAAATAAACTTCAATTTCTGCATCTGTCCCGTCAACTTAGTCATTTTTATTACATCACAAGTGAGAATCTCTGTTTTTTGTAATTCTGTTCGTAATAAGGAATATCCCATGACGGACGTGCCGGGGTCAACACCAAGAATAGTAACCTCATTCATCTACTTTATTTTTTAATGGAAAACCATAATTCACGATTTTCGTAGTCTATTATCGCATTGTAAGCAACAAAAAAGTCGCTGCCTAAAATGCCGTCAATATGTGGTAGCTTCATGCTGTTATACGCTTCATTAACATGTGTAAGATCCAGTAAAACAACAGGAAAGTTCTTTATTTTTAACCTCCCAATTTGAAAAAGAGGAATTGATGTAAATTTGCTATCAATCGCTGAACCTCCAATGCCCACTTTAAGTCCTTCATACTCTTCTATTAAAGTATCGTGTTCTCCCAAAATATTTACAATTTGAAAATCAAAACAGGTTTGCGAAGCTCCCGTATCTACAACTAAGTTGACAGGCGAACCTGCAACTTTTCCTTTTATGGTTAGGTGATAGTTGTCGGGCTCTAAATCGACAAGTTTGCATTTAACTTTATATTTCTTCATATTTTTACTCTAATTATGCAAAAATAGTGATAATTTACTGTTTCCGTTCCTTATTTCGTAAAAAAATATTGATTTAATCTCCTATCATCGTTAAAAATTCCTCTTCTGAGATAAGTGGCACTCCTAATTTTTCCGCTTTTTTCCTTTTTTCGGGTCCCATATTTTCACCGGCAAGGATAAAATCGGTATTTTTTGAAATGGAACTACTGTTTTTCCCGCCATGTTGCTCAATTTTTGCTTTCATCTCGTCGCGAGAAATTGAAAACTTCCCACTAATAACAATGGTTTTACCTGATAAGACAGTTGATTTAATCGTTTCATCTTCAATGATTTCCATTTGAAGATTGGCATTTTTAAGTCTTATCAAGATTTCCAAATTTTCAGCTTGGTTAAAATACCGAATAATACTGTTTGCAATTCGCTCTCCTACGTCCTCAACCTGTATTAGCTCGTCATAAGATGCACTTGACAAAATGTCGATATTTTTAAAGTGTTGTGCTAATTTTTTAGCCGTTGTCTCACCCACGTAGCGTATTCCAATAGCAAAAAGTAGTCGTTCAAAGGGAACATTTTTAGAATTTTCGATTCCTTTTAAAATATTTTCCGTTGTTTTTTCGCGAAAAGAGATAACTCTTTCGGTTTGCGTTTTCTGATTCGTGATTATTTTTTCAAGTCCAAAAAGCTTTTCATACGTCAAGTCGTAGAAATCGGCGACATTTTCGACAAGTTTGTTAGCATAAAGCAACTCGATTTTTCCTTCACCGAGTGAATCTATATTCATAGCTTTACGCGAGATGAAATGTTCTAACTTTTCTTTTATTTGCGGAGGACAGTGAAGCTCATTAGGGCAAAACGTCCCTGCTTCATTCTCTATTTTTACTAGTTCAGTCGAACATTCCGGACAATGAGTTATAAATTCTATTTTTTTTGCATCCTCTTTTCTTTGCGTTAGGTCAACTCCGACAATTTTAGGAATTATTTCGCCCCCTTTTTCTACAAAAAGTGAGTCATTTTCGTGAATGTCGAGGGCGTTCATTATTTCGACGTTGTGGAGGGAGGCTCTTTTCACGATAGTTCCGCCTAACTGTACAGGTTCAAGATTTGCAACCGGAGTAACAATTCCTGTTCTTCCAACTTGAAAGTCAACACTTAGAAGTGGGGTAGAGACTGTTTCCGCTTTAAATTTGTACGCAATTGCCCAGCGAGGGTTTTTAGCAGTACTTCCTAGTTGTTGCTGTTGCTCAAAAGAGTTTATTTTTATAACTACGCCGTCTGTGTCATAATTCAAGTTATAGCGTTCTTTATCCCAAAAATGTATAAAATCAAAAACGTCATCAATATTTGCTGTTTTTACAATCACTTCGGGCGGTTTAACGCCCCAATCTTTAAGTTTCAAGATACGGTCAAAATGGTTATTTTCGGGCAAATTTTCGCCTAAAACGTAGTAAAATTTACAATCAAGTCCACGCCGTGCAACTTCAGCCGAATCTTGCAACTTCAACGACCCGGCGGCAGCATTACGAGGATTAGCAAAAGGGGATTCTCCCAGCTCTTCGCGTTCTTCATTTAATCGCTCAAACTGGTCGTGCGGTAAGATAATTTCTCCACGAATTTCAAAAAATGGCGGAAAATCACCAAAAAGACGCAGCGGAATAGCCCGAATAGTCTTTGCATTTGCCGTAACATCATCTCCCTTTTCTCCATCACCACGCGTAACGGCACGCAAAAGATAACCGTTTTCATAAATTAAACTTATCGCAACCCCGTCATATTTTAATTCACAAACATATTCAAACTCCTCATCTACCAACGATTTTATTCTATTGTCAAATTCTAACAATTCTGCCTCAGAGTAAGTGTTCCCAAGCGAAAGCATCGGATAAACATGCGGAACCGTTTTAAATTGTTTCGTAACATAACCCCCTACACGTTGCGTAGGACTATCCGGCAAAATAAATTGCGGAAATTCCTTTTCTAAAGCTATCAGTTTTTCCATCAGCTTATCAAACGCATAGTCGCTAATTGTCGGATTATCAAGAGCATAGTAATTATAATTATGCAAATGAAGCTCTTGCGTTAGTTGTTGAATCTCTTTTTTTGCTTCTTCTTCGTTCATAGTTTTGCGTTTTAAAGTCGAATAGTATATTTAGTGTAGGTTAATTCAAGATTAGAATCAATGTGATTGAATAACTGTTTAATAGTTAGGAGGATTAAGTAAAATATCCAATCATTTTTCGTGTCTTCAAAGATAATTCATTTTATCGTTTCTTCAACATTTTTTTTAATCAGAAGTTTTTAATTTTTAATTTTCTTTTGGGCGTGTCCCCTCGCTACGCTCGGGGTCGGCGTACGGCTGCAAGTACGCGGGCGGGCAACGTGGGGTCGCAAAGCCGCAAAAAGAGCTTCCGCTGGTCGCTTTTTTGCGGCAGCGTC
>DUOL01000210.1 GCA_012838875.1 Bacteroidales bacterium
GACGCTGCCGCAAAAAAGCGACCAGCGGAAGCTCTTTTTGCGGCTTTGCGACCCCACGTTGCCCGCCCGCGTACTTGCAGCCGTACGCCGACCCCGAGCGTAGCGAGGGGACACGCCCAAAAGAAAAAAATAAATAGATTAATAATTCAATAACTCATCGGGAGTTTCAATAATTGCATCTGCTCCGTATTGCAACAACTCCTCTTTTGGACGAAAACCCCACAGAACGCCAATAGTAAAGAGTTCGGCATTTTTGCCCGTCTGCATATCCACAGAGGTATCGCCGATATAAATAGCTTCGGATTTGTCGGTTTTGGTCTGCTCTAAAATTTCATAAATAATGTAGGGATTCGGCTTTACCGGTTTTCCCGGTCGTTGCCCAATCGCGGCATTGAAATGAATGGTAGGGAAATAATATTCGAGAAGCGGCGCAACTAACGGATGAGCTTTATTGGTCGCCACCGCTATTTGCACATTTCTTGCTTGCAATTTCTCCAAAACGGGAATTAATCCGTGATAAGGACCTGTCTTGTTTGTTTTATTCAAATCGTAATGTTTCCTAAAAGCCGCTTCAACCGCATCCACTTGTTTAACATCTTTCATAACCTCTTGAGGTATAGCACGTTCTATCAACTTCCTTATACCGTCTCCCACAAAATATTTATACTTTTCGATTTCATGAATCGGATAATTATTTTGTTGTAATACATGGTTACAGCTATCGCCTAAATCGTCTATCGTATCTAAAAGTGTTCCGTCTAAATCAAAAATCGCTAATTTCATAAACTCAATTATTCAAATAAATAGGAATTGTGAGCTCGTTATCACTTGGCTCTCTGTCGGGCACAATATACTCAAAAGATTGAATAGGTGAATTATTGCTCCACAACTCAAAAATATAAAAACCGGGGGGAAGGACTATAGAAAACTGTTGATTATGTAAATTGGGGCGAAAAGTGCCAACATTTTTTTTACTTCCGGGCTCTTTCACTATAAGTTTATAATCTTTCGACTGATTTATCTCCCTATTAGCCAACAAGATAGAGTCCGAACTATAAAGGGAGGCAAATAAAATATAGTACGGAGGTGTAACATCAAGAAAGGTAACTTTATAAATATCCAGCTCGCCCAATCCATTTTCTCTAAAATCGCTAACATACGCATATCGTCCTGATTTCGAGACAGATATTGTTCTGTTATCATCCGGCGTATTGATCGGATAACCCACGTTTTCGGGCGTTGAAAAGAGAAGATTTTGTTCGTCCCATTTGCTAACAAAAAGGTCATAGCCGCCGATGCTATTATGTCCTTGGGAGGCGAAATAGAAAGTTGTACCGTCCGGTGCGATATAAGGGAAATTATCATCATACTCGGTATTGATAATATTACCGGCATTGAATGGATAGCTCCAATCACCGTTCGGTAATTTTTTGGAATAATATATATCAAGCCCGCCGTAGCCGCCGGGAGTATCGGAGGAGAAAAACAACCAATTACCGTCCGGGGAAATCATTGCCGCCTTTTCTCTGTTTAATGTATTAACGGTATTTCCCAGGCGTTCGGAGCGTAGGAAATTCTTCTTACTCTTCGTAGAAATAAAAATATCGTCCATTCCGTACTCATTATCCACGGCTATCAGCATGGTTTCGCCGTCTGCCGACAGACCGACAATTTCTTCAATATATGCCGAATTGATAGTATTGGGCATTCTTTTAGCTTTGCTCCATGTTTCGCCATTAAATTCGGAGAAGTAGATATCGGCTGTTTTAAATCCGTCAATATCGGTAACGGCGGGACTATTTTTATCCCGTTTCGTTGTAAAATAGAGTACACTTTCATTTTCGTCAATAAATGGGAAATAGTCCGGGAACGGTGTATTAATAGCTTCTCCCATATTTTGTATCGTAACGTTAACACGGAGCGGAATCAAATTCTTAGCATTTTCGCACATTTCTATAAGACGCTTGGCGGGCAGGTCATCGCCATCTTCTTTTCCTCCTTTTGAGATAAAGGTATTAAAACTTTCTATAGCTTTATCAAAATTATAGGTCAGCAAATAGGCTCTTCCCAGGTCGTAGTGCAAATAGGGGTCATTATTCTTATTTTGGATAGCTCTTTGCAAATGTTCGACCGCTTTTTTCTTGTCAATATTAGTAACGAGGTAGGCATAACCGATAAAAGCGTTATACTCTTTATTATTTTTATTAATTTTCAGAAGTTCGTTAAAGTGTCTAATTGCTTCCTGCATATTTCCTGACATAAAAACTTCCCGTGCTTTTTTATCATCTGTAAAAACGCTACCCGATTGGGGATAGACAAAAAAAGTGGAAAAGAAAATTAATACGAAGGAGGCTCTAAGAAAGAGTTGTCGGTAAGATTTGGTCATAAAACATTAGATTAATACAGTAAAATAACGCCACGTAATTAGAAAAATTACTTAATTAGGAATGGGAACTTATCAAAATTTTTAAGGGCGATTCCGGTTCCACGAGCAACAGCTTTTAGGGGGTCATTAACCACGTGAACGTTCAATTGTGTACGTTTAGCTATTCGTTTATCGAGCCCTCGAATGAGGGAGCCTCCGCCAGCCATATAAATGCCGTTTCTATATATGTCGGCAGAAAGTTCCGGCAATGTTTCCTCAAGCGTTCTAATGACGGCTGATTCTATTTTATATATGGATTTATCCAGTGCTTGTGCAATTTCGCAATAGTTAACCATAACAGGGCGTGGGATACCTTGTAATTGGTCATGACCTACGGCTTCAAAATCTTCAGGGGGACTATCGATATCTTCTATTGCTGCTCCGACAGCAATTTTTATTTTTTCCGCCATTGCTTCGCCGACATTAATGCCATGGGTTTTACGAATACATTCGATAATCTCTTCATTAAATTCATCTCCGCCTGTTTTGATAGATTTACTTGTTACGATTCCGCCGAGAGAAATCACTGCAATTTCGGTTGTTCCGCCGCCGATATCGATAATCATATTTCCGTTAGCATCCAACACATCGATACCACTTCCTATTGCTGCTGCCATTGGTTCATGGATTAATCTAACTTCCTTAGCGCCGGACTGTTCAGCCGAGTCACGCACGGCACGTTCTTCCACTTCTGTAATACAAGAGGGAATACAAATGACCATTTTCAAAGCCGGTGGGAAGAAATAGCCGCGTGTTCCCGCCATTTTTATAAACTCGCGGAGCATGAGTTCGGTAGACTTAAAATCCGCTATAACTCCATCACGTAACGGTCGTATAGTCTTAACATTTTCATGGGTCTTACCATGCATCATTAATGCATGTTTTCCAACTGCTAAAACCTCGTTTGTATCACGTTGTATAGCAATAATAGAAGGCTCATCAACAACAACTTTATCGTTATATAAAATAACCGTATTTGCTGTTCCTAAATCTATTGCTATCTCCTTAGTGAAAAGTGAAAACAATCCCATTTTTTTAATATTAATTTTGCAAAGATACAAAATAGTTTTTTAAATTTAACCGTTCTTTCGTTATAAAAAGAAGAAAATTAAAAAGAAAAATTATCATTACTTTTGATTATATTTGCAATAGTAATTTTTCAATAGCTAAAATGTTGAAAATGGAAACGAATCAATGGTATATCGGGAAAGTAATACGTGGAAATAACAACGGGCGAAAGTTCGGATTTCCCACGATTAACATTGAACTTACAAACAACAATTTTGCTTTAAGTACAGGGGTTTACGCAGCCGAAGTCCGTATAAATGACGAACATTTTCGGGGGATGCTCTACGTAGGGAAACGTCGCACGCTTAACTTGAATGAACTTTCCATTGAAATTAACATCTTTGATTTTGACAGAGATATTTACGATAAAGAGATATCATTTCTTCCGCTAAAAAAGTTTTTTGACGAACAAAAATTTAATAGCGTAGAGGAACTGATTGAGCATATTAAGTATTATAAAAAAACAATTTTAACCTATTTCAATGAATAAATTTTTTCTTTTTTCCCTAATAATTTATTTTTCGACCTATTCGATTTATGGACAAGAATATCAATACAAGGAGTTGACCGATGAAAAAGTTTACTCTTCCATAGAGGAGGCTCTTTTGGAACCGGAAAATGTTTTCCGACTGAAATTAAAAAGATGTAAGAAATGCGACTCTTTGCCGGAAGAGATTTTTCAGCTCACACAACTACAAGAATTAACGGTCAGCAAATTAAAATTAAAAAAGATAAATAGCAACATTTCGCAACTCAAAAATTTAAAATATTTAAACATTAGTCGAAATAAGTTAACTTCACTGCCCGAGACAATAGGAAATCTCACTGAGCTTTGTACGCTCATCATTAATAGAAATAAAATTACAGAATTACCGAGTTCAATTAGCAACTTAAAGAAACTTACATTAATAGACGCGTGGGATAATCCGCTTTATGTTTTGCCTCCTTCCATCATTGAACTTGCCCCGACTCTTAAAGAAATTGACTTACGACAAGTCCCGCTTCGTGATACGGAATTAGAGGAGATGGAGCGACTTTTACCAAACACGAAAATCAAATATACGTCAATTTGCGAGTGTCAGGACAATAGATAAACAGCTCTTTTTTTAATGGAGTAATAGATTTATTTTATTAAAAATAGATTGTTTATATTTTTTTGGAATTTTCATTAACTTCTATTCACTTCTCTCATAACTTTGTAAGTTAAATTATAAGTGGTTTCATAATTCATTTTAAAAGCCAATAAATCATGAAAAAAACAATTATTTGGTTATCGGTTATAACAATTCTTCTCAGTTTTTCGAGTTGTGTTACGAAGCAAAAATATCAGGAATTAGAGTCGCAATATAAAAATTGCAGTGAGAATTTAGCGCAAACTACGGGCGAAAAGATTGATTTTGAGAACTATTCTAAAGAACTAAAACAAGAAGTAGGACAATTAAAACAAAAAGTCGACCAATTAGTTAAAGATACGCTTTCACTAAGTAGGAAACTTAGACAATCTGAAAGAGATTATGCTAAAGCTCGCAGAGATTATGACGAGTTAATGAGTGATTTTGGAGAATTAAATCTCTCAAACAGCTCTCAAATAAAGACTCTTTTAGAAGACATTGACAAAATACGTCAGCAGTTAAACGAGCGAGAAGAAGAATTGAACAAAAAAAGTGCCGAGCTTGCTGAAAAAGGGAAACGTCTTGATGAGTTACAAGCTATTCTTGACCAAAAAGACAACGAGGTTCGTCAACTGAAAGAGAAAGTTGCTAATGCTTTAAAAGGGTTTGAAGAGCATGGCTTGAACGTGTACGAAAAAAATGGAAAAGTTTACGTATCTATGGAGGATAAACTTCTCTTTGCCTCCGGGAAATGGGACGTACAATCAGAAGGAGAGAGAGCCATTCGTGAATTGGCTCAAATATTGGAAAGTGATACGACTATTAATGTTTTGATTGAAGGTCACACGGATAACGTTCCGTACAAAGGGGTTAGTCAAATTAAAGACAATTGGGATTTAAGCGTTATGCGTGCAACATCTGTTGTTAAGGTACTTCTTAATAGCGGAGATATTGCTCCTGTAAGAATTTCTGCTTCGGGTCGCGGCGAATATTTTCCCATTGATGCTAACGATACCCCGGAAGCAAGAGCAAAAAATAGACGAACGGAAATCATCTTAACGCCTAAGTTAGACGAACTTTTCAAAATTATCGAATCGCACTGATAGATAACTACCTATGAATGAGCAATTTTGTCAATCTTCTATTGCAGTGGTTTGAGGAAAATCAGCGTAGTTTGCCGTGGAGGAACGAAACTTCGCCCTACAAAATTTGGATTTCCGAAGTTATTCTACAACAAACCCGTGTTAATCAAGGGTGGAACTATTATTTAGATTTTATCAACCATTTTCCTACACTAACTGCTTTGGCGTCAGCTTCAGAAGATGAGGTGTTAAAGGTTTGGCAGGGATTAGGTTACTATTCCCGTGCCCGACATTTGCACCAAGCTGCACAACATATCGTCAAAGAGCACAACGGAGTTTTCCCAAACTCTTATACAGAAATTAGGAAATTGAAAGGTGTCGGCGATTATACGGCTGCGGCTATCGCTTCTATCGCCTTTCAACTCCCCTATCCTGCTGTGGACGGCAATGTGCTGCGGGTTATTTGCCGATATTTTGGCATTTTTGAAGATATTATGTTGACAAGTACTAAAAATAGAGTCAAAGAAATTTGTCAAAAATTGATGAAAAATCACTCTCCCGGCGACTTCAATCAGGCACTCATGGATTTTGGAGCTACGCATTGTACGCCTGCCAATCCCGCTTGCGAAACTTGTCAATTCAATCAAAAATGTTACGCTTTTATACATGAGCAAACCAAAATATTGCCTATAAAAATCAAGAAGATAAAGATGAAAAACCGATATTTTCACTTTATTTTTTTCGTTGACAAGGCTCATCAAACCATTATTCAACAGCGGAAGGAGAGTGATATTTGGAAAAATCTCTATCAATTTCCGTTAGTTGAAACATCAAGTGTGAAATTTTCTATCGCCAACTATTTGAAAATTAAGGGTATAGCAACCACTTCACCGCCTGTTCGATTAAAAGAGGTGCAGCAGCAGCTTTCGCATCAAACTATTTTTGCAACTTTCTATTTAGTTCCCATCGAAAATATTGAAGTTGTAGCTAA
>DUOL01000211.1 GCA_012838875.1 Bacteroidales bacterium
GCGGACTTGGAACCGGGCGCCGACCCCGAGCGCAGCGAGGGGACACGCCCTAATAATAATTATAACTAAATTTATTTACTTCCATGTCCACATGGCTTTTTGCCCGAATGTGGACAGCTTTTGTGTTCTCCCGCTTTACCCTTTGCCGCTTTACAACAGGCGGGTAACTTCTCTCTTGCCTTCGGGTCGGCTTTAACATTATCGGCATCGTATCCTAATTGGCTAATCCCCTGACGTATCTCATCGGGCGTTGTTTTGCTCGGATTATAAACGACTGTTACCTTGGAAGTAGCCTCATCGTAGCTGAAATCGGTAACCCCTTTAAAATAGGGGACGTTTTGTTCCATCTTTTGCTTACACATGCCGGAAACTCCGTTAGTTTGAATAACTACCGATTTTGTTTTTGCATTTTGTGCCCACGTAGAGAGCGAAAAGATTGCGATAAACGCAAAAATAATCATTTTTTTCATCTTGTTTTTAATTTTAATGGTTTATAATAATGTGCTTTAAGGTTTAAAAAAATTTCCAATTAATTCCTACGTATCCCATGATGCCTGTAATGGGAGCGTAGAGCATAGAGGCGTCAAAATAATCGCCAAACGGGTTATCAGCAGAAAGAATCGGATTTTTCTGCTTGTAATTTAATAGATTTTCGCCACCGAGATAAATCTCTAACGTTTTATATTTCTTCGTTATCTGAGCATTAACTATAAAGTAGTCAGGGGATTGCTTCGGCAAACGATACGGCTCGGGGTTATTTTGCGTATTAGGAAACCGCATAGAACTGTTGTACTGCACCGTCAGATTAAACTTCCACTTTTCAAACTTGGTCGCATAACTGATATTAAGCAGTGCTTTGTGCGGACTCATCAAGGCTTTGGGCTGCAAATCTTCGCCCGTAGTTTGCCATACGTCATTAAAACGATAAGCCATAATAAGCTCAAAACGCTTAAGCGGATACAAGGTCAACTCCGCTTGAAACGAATGAGAATAGGATTTCCCTTTGTTCATCTTATCATTCAGATGATATACGTACACCCGCTGCGGACTTCTATCTAAATCTATAATCATCTGATTTACAAAGGTTGTATAAAAGTAGTCGACTGAAAATTTCGATTTTCCTCCTTTCATATCGAAACTTTGCACAAAGCTAACTCCTCCGTTATAGGCTTCTTCCGGTTTTAACTCCGAAGGAAATATAAAAGTTCTATTATTGATAAGCAGAGACATATTTTCAACTAATACATGGGCCGTTCTATATCCTTTTCCTGCGGAAAGACGAATAGCGCCATCACGATACGGAACCCATTTGAGGTGTAGTCGGGGCGTCCAAAATAACATATTGTAATAAAAATTATAATCGAAACGGAGACCACCCATTAAAACAAATTTTTCATCAATGGAGTACGAATATTCAGTAAAAATACCGGGCACCATTTCAATATACTCACTTTTAATTCTTGAAATATCATCAGTTACATGAAGCATATTTTCATTTAATATGTCTACTTGAAAACTTCCGCCTGCGGTAAATTTATGTCTCTCCGACTTCCCATAACGATTTGAGTACAAGATATTTGCATAACCGCTAAGCTGTTTCGCATTATAATCTTTCAAACCGAAATAGGATAAATTTTGGTGATATGTAAACGAAAGAATCGTTCCGATACTTTCGTGGTGTCCCGGCAGCAAAAAACCGTTTTTAGTTATCACGTTAAATTTATCCGTTCTAATCCGTAAACCGTAAACCGTTTCATCTCTACGGCGAGGAGAAAAGTTTTTTTGTCCCCCCACTCTATCTTCCCAAAGGTAACTTACCAGTGTTCTTCCTTCAAATTTGCCCGGCTTATCGTAGTCCCAACGATTCATCGCATTAACTTGATAATTTAAAGGCAAATCGAGAAATGAGTCACGATTCAAGTCGAGTTTTGCAAACTGTCCTTCCGTATGCAATAAAAACATGGTTGAAAGATGCTCTTTTATCTTAATCCGCGTATTCAAATTTATCTCTCCTTTTCCCATCGAATTGGTAAAAAGATTAAGAAAAAAACGCTCTTGGTTCTTTTCCGGTTTTTTATAATCAATATTTATTTGTCCTGTCATTCCCTCATAACCATTTGTAACTGAAGAAGTTCCCTTGGCAATGCTAATAGCCTCCATCCATACGCCGGGAACAAAGGACAGACCGAATTGGTGGGACAATAGACGAATAAAGGGCGTATTCTCTAATAATATTTGATTATAGATGCCGGCTAAACCGAGCATAGAAATCTGTTTAGCACCGGTTACGGCATCGGCATATTCTACATCCACCGCCACGGTATTGTCAAAACTTTCAGACAAGTTACAACACGCGGCTTTACGAAGTCCGTCTGCGGAAAGCACCGTTGTCAAAATCGGTTTTACAGAAATATAAGAGCCTTGACGAGTAGCTTCTACCGAAATCTCATTTAACTGATGTGCTTTTAAAAGTACCACTTCCAGCTCTTTTTGGTCTTTTTGAATAAAGATTGTATCATTTTGATAAGTGAAATATCTCACAATCAACTGATTAGATTCGCCTATTTTTTCAATTTTGAAAGTTCCGTTTATATCGGTTACGGTTCCTACGGAAGAATTTTCCCACTGTAAAACTGCCCCGACAACGGGAGTAAGTTGTTTTTTGTCATTATACTCCATAACGGTTCCTTGCAACATATCTTGAGCGTGAATAACAGTACAAAGAAACGTTAGTATAACTATTACTATTGTTCGTTTTTTTATAATTAGCATAAATATTCCTTAATTAGATTTATAAATAACTCACAACCCTTTTGATTTAAAAGGGATTTAAAAAAAGAATAAAAAAACTAATTTAGGAATAGAAGATACGCTGATGCAGACAATCTATAAGATTATTACCTTGTAAATGATAAAAAGAGGGCAAGGCAATATTTTCGTAATGCAATACAGGGAAAAGAGGTTCAACGAGATTGAGAATCACAATTTTATGAACATCGGTTTGCAGAAATAACCAAGGGGGTAAAATTAATTTCTCGGCAATATCATAAAAATCGATTATTTTAAAAAAATAGGTTGTATGGCAGTTGTTGGTTTGAAAATTAATAGGATTTTCGGTAAAACCACTCCCATCGTTGTTTGCCCCTGTTTCACAAGAATGGGCATGTTCTACTTCACACGGAGAATGATGTTCGCACGGACAATTATTTTGAGTTACATACGCTTTACAGATGTGCGTACAATGATGAATCGTAAAGAAGATACCTGAAGAAAAGGTAAAATAGGTTATTGAGAATAGTACTATAAAGAAGAGTGTTACTATTTTTCTCATTTTTGATTTTAAGTCATTTTTTCAATGGGCAAAGATAAGACAAAAATCATTTTGCAAAGTCAAATTAGAACAAATAATTCTCCACAAGTTAACTGCAATGAGCATTCTACACTTTAGCCGTATAATATTGGGAAAAAAACTCTTTGACTATGATTCTCAACAAGGAATAAGCGGGCACGGCAAATATCATTCCCAAAACACCGCCAATATGTCCTGCAACAAGAATAACGATAAATATTTCGAGTGGGTGGGCATGTGCGCTGCGACCGTAAATGACAGGCTGCAAAAGAAAATCGTCCAATAATTTCACTACGGCAAAAGCCGATAACACTTTGATTACTAAAGCAATAATCAAACTTCCTTCTATCAGTTCCGGAGGAACACCCGCTACAGAGAAAAAGAGTCCCAAAACAGCTGCAATAAGAGGACCGACATAAGGAATAATATTCAACAGTCCACCGAAAAAGCCGATGAGTAGAGCGTTAGGAACGCCAAGAAGCCAACAAATGACACCTTCCAGAACACCCACAAAAATCATTTCTATAAAAACCCCGGTGAGGTATTTTGCTAATTGCTTTTTGGTAGCTTGAACAATATTAGCGAAATTCTCACGATAGGCAGTGGGAATAATTTTTTGAATAAGTTTAAAAAATATTTGATTATCTTTAAGAGAAAAAAAGGTCATAAATA
>DUOL01000212.1 GCA_012838875.1 Bacteroidales bacterium
AAAAAAGCGACTTTAGAAGCTCTTTTTGCCGCCTTGCGTCCCCACGGCTTGCGACCGCGGACTTGGAACCGAAGACCGACCCCGAGCGTAGCGAGGGGGCACGCCCTAATTATAATTAAAATGATTATTATCCTCTATATTAGCAAATTAGGATAGCAATAATTCCTATTTTTTGAAATGAATAGCTAACGACACCCCTTGCTGCAACGAGGGAGTGAGGGAATTGCTACCGATATAGGGACTCCAAGAGAGCGCCAAATCATCGGAAATATCGAAATAAAAAAGATGTGCATCGACAGCGGCATCTATCACATTCAAAAAATAGATTATAGCACATGCCGCGATACTTATTTCCATATTTCTACGATAATAATTCTTTAACGCTAAGACGTTTTCATCGGTATATATGGCATATTTCGGATTTAGCTTGTCGACCTCTTTATTTAAACGATACACGTACTCGTTCTGATACCGCTTTGTTTGCACTGAAAAATCATAGATTAAATAGGAAGTAATACCCAACCCGGCGTAAATAATAGGCACTTTCCACCACTTTTTATTGTAAATTTGCCCTGCTCCGGGTACTACCACCGACAAGGCAATCGCCAACTTAGGATTATGCTTCTGTACTTTTGTACTTTTGGCAGGAGTAGCGGTAGTTTGCAAAGTCGGCTTATCGGATAATGCGCTGTCTATCCCTTGAGAATAGCTTGAAAATATGAAAAATAGAAGAAAAATAAAAAAGAGAGCCGATTTACATTTCATCTCTGTCTCTATTTAAGAATATTAATAATTCTCACAAGGTCTTCAGGGGAAGTAAAGGGGATAGAAATTTTTCCTTTTCCGGTACTTGTTTTGGAAATAGAGACTTTGGTTTTTAATTTTTTGGAGAATTCAACTTGGAAATCGGTAACGGACGGGGATAGGGTTAGTTTCATTTTTCTTTTAACGACTCCCTGTTCGGCGTTATACTTCTTAACAAGACTTTCTGTTTGTCTTACGGAAAGTCCATTTTTTATAATTTCGTTCAACAGTTTATTTTGGAGTTCGTCATCTTCAATTACGACCATTGCACGAGCATGTCCCATAGATATTTTATTATCTCTTACGGCAATTTGAGATTGTAGGGAGAGTTTGAGAAGTCGCAAATAATTGGCTATTGTACTACGGTCTTTCCCTACTTTTTCGCTTAACTCCTCTTGGCTTAAATTACACTCTTCGATTAGACGTTGATACGAAATGGCTATTTCGATAGCATTCAAATCTTCACGTTGAATATTTTCAACTAAAGCCATTTGAATTGTTTGGATATCGTCCGCTGTTCTGATATAAGCCGGCACTTCTTTTAATCCTGCAAGTTTTGCGGCTCTCAGGCGGCGTTCTCCGGCGATAAGTTGATATTTTCCTTGTTCGATAGGACGAACGGTAACGGGCTGGATTAGTCCGTAAGATTTTATTGATTGTGCTAGCTCTTCCAATGTTTCTTGGTCGAAATCGCTACGTGGTTGAAATGGGTTTACTTCAATCAAATCAATTCTAATATATCCGCTTACATCGGATTTCACACGGGCGGCAGAATGAGGTGAAATAACAGTATATTCGGCATCGCCGAGCAAGGCGCCGAGTCCTTTACCTAATGTACTTTTATTTTTTTCCATATCTACTAAATCGTGAATTAAACAGAATATCCATTATTTTGAAGTATTTCACGAGCTAAATTAAGATGATTCATCGTTCCTCGAGATTGCACATCGTAAAGAACAATCGGTTCCCCGTGGCTAGGGGCTTCGCTTAACTTAATATTTCGTGATATAATCGTATCAAAAACAATATTCCTACAATGTTGTCTGACATCTTCGACAACGGCATTCGCCAATTTCAACCGTGAATCATACATTGTCAGTAAAATTCCCTCAATCGTTAAATCGGCGTTCATACTTGACTGTATAAGTCGCACGGTATTGAGTAATTTTCCCAGACCTTCGAGAGCGAAATACTCGCACTGCACGGGAATAATAACGGAGTCGGCAGCTACCAACGAGTTCAGTGTTATTAACCCCAGAGAGGGAGCGCAATCAATTATGATAAACTCGTACAAATGTTTGAGCGGGTGAATAGCTTCTCTCAGTTTAAATTCACGCCGTTCTACGGAAATCATTTCGATTTCCGCACCCACCAAATCGATTTTGGCAGGTAATAGGTCTAAATTAGGCGTATTTGTATTTAAAATTGCTTTCGTAGCCTCACAATTACCAATCATACAGTCGTAGATACTATACTGTATATCATTTTGGTCAACTCCCACACCTGATGTTGCATTTGCTTGTGGATCCGCATCTATCAACAAGGTTTTATGTTCTAAAACGGCTAAAGATGCCGCTAGATTAACAGATGTGGTCGTTTTCCCTACTCCTCCTTTTTGGTTAACAACCGCAATAATTTTTCCCATTATGAGTTCAAATCTTCAAAATCCAAATCACTTTTATCTTTATCGCCTTCTTGTTCAAAAAGATAATCTTCAGGGATTTTCCCTGTTTCTATAAATTCCAAGACCCCATGCAGTGCATTTCTAAACTTATCAAAATCTTCTTTATATAAGAATAATTTATGTTTTTCATAAAAGAAAGTTCCATTATCAGCATTAAATTTTCTTTTGCTTTCAGTGATTGTTAGATACTTCTCATCACTTTTCGTGGTCTTAACATCAAAAAAGTATGTACGTTTTCCCGCTCTTACAGCTCTTGACAAAACTTCATTTTTTTCTAAATTTTCCATCAATACAACTTTTACTTTACAATTTATATTTATTTTAACTTGCAAAAGTATAAAAAAAATCAATTGTTTAGGCTATCTTGCCATATTTTTATCCAATAATTTTAATTCTTAACAAGTATTAACGGATTATGGTTGGGGGGGTACTTTTTTAAGTCGAGATTAAAACCTCTTCACAACTTACCCCATAAAACCTCTCTTACGAGAGTTATACTATCATTGCCTTACTCGAATAATATTTTATTCGCTTTTGATCTTTCTTTTCCTTTCTCAAAAAAGAATTTCTCCTCTCCAAATGCTGGCTCTAACTGGTCAAACCAAGTTGCTTTCGGATTATATTTTGCAAAAAATGGAATATTTACCCATTTTGCATTTCTGCCTTGTAAAAATCGCAGCACATATACTTTCTCTCCTTTTACTTCTTGCACACCGAGTACCTGAATTTTACCAGGTTCGCAGCTCATACTTGGACCTCTTACAGTTCTACAAAGACCGCTTACTTGCCTGTATGCTCTTCGGAAGATATTCCAACACTTATCCAAAGGAAGCTCGAAATACCGCTTCGCCCCAGTATCGCGTGCTACAAACATATAATAAGGAATACATCCTAAATCCACTTGTCTTCGCCACAATTCAGCCCATATTTCGGGTTTATCATTAATATTTTTTAATACGGGAGACTGCGTCCGAATTTGAGCTCCAGTGGCTTTTATTTTTTTAATCGCCTCTTTAACTGCATCGGTTTTCAATTCCACTGGATGACTAAAATGAGCTTGAATAGCTAAATTTTTACCTTCTTTAACGATTTTCTCAAACAGAGCAAGTAATTCATCGCAATCTTTATCTTTTGTAAAGCGATATGGCCAATAACTCAAAACCTTGGTTCCAATTCGAATAGTATGGATATTTCTAAATTCAGGCTGTAAAAGCACATTAATATAAGATGCAAGTACTCCCGCACTCATCGTCATTGGATCGCCTCCTGTAAAAAGAACATCTGTAACTTTATCATTCTTTAATAAATATTGAGCAAGCAAGTCTACTTCTTTCATGGCGAATTTTAAATTTAACATTCCGCTAAATTGTGGCCATCGAAAACAAAACGAGCAAAAAGCATGACATGTTTGCCCCTGACTTGGGAAAAATAATACCGTCTCAGCATATTTATGTTGAACACCTTTAAGTTTAATATTGTCCACTTCCGGTATGTTATGTTCCTGTCCGGCAGGATTGGGATTTAATCCCATTCGGATTTCACGTATCTTCTTATCCAAAATCTCCTGATCTGCACCTTTGTCCAACAATTTCTTCACTACATTATAATCTCTTCTTTCAAGCATTCCCTTTCTTGGAAAAGTAAGTGTAAATATCGGATCATTATCTATGTGTGTCCAATCAATAAGTTCATTTATAACATAATTATTCGTCTTGAAAGGAAGTACACGCCCAACAACTTCAATAGCTTCAATCATTTCATCAGAAAGGGCGGCGATTTGTGGAATCGTTTTGTAATTATGCAATGTGTAAGTTTTAAATGGATTTGTCATAATTGTTATTTTAAAAGTATTAAAATTAGAATAAAATTGCTCTATTAATAAAAATATCTGACTTCTACTTCTCAGTATAGTACAAAATAATTTAGTTTTATTGCCTCCGAATAAAAAAAATATAATAATTGGGGAAGAATAATTTGTCAATCTACCCAGTTATATTTTCCGTAGTTTTGACTCGAAAAAAATAATAAAACTACAGCGTTCAAAAATACATATTTTTTTTTCTATATTGCCCAATAAAAAGTAAAAAAAAATCATATTTAATCCTATAATACTGATTATCAACAGCAATAGAATTAAAAAAATGATAAAATCAAATAGTATTCCCTAAGAAAAGGATTTTAATTATTAAAATTCTAATTTTCGTTTCTCCAATCTTTTTCAGTTATTTCAAGAAATTGAACGAACCTCTATAATGGCATAAACAGTATTTGCCCCTCTTTACAAACCAAAATCAAAAATAACGATTTAGAATAGACAACACGGAAGAGCGGTAGCTGCTGCCGAAGATGTTTAGGTGTACTAACAGATAGTATAATTGATAAATTTGAATTAGTTCGTTATGAAATTCCGTCTTTGGAAAATGTTGATAATAGGTTTCGTAAAACTCGCTTCGGAAGCCTCCAAAGAGCTGGGTCATCGCAATGTCGACTAACGAATGTCCGTAATAGA
This sequence comes from Bacteroidales bacterium, assembly GCA_012838875.1. Lineage (GTDB taxonomy): Bacteria > Bacteroidota > Bacteroidia > Bacteroidales > WCHB1-69 > DUOL01. The sequence continues at coordinate 4,998 of DUOL01000212.1, forward strand.
CCGCAGGGTCAATGAGATATGGGGTGCCGTCCGTGGCTATGACGAAGTTTCCTCCCCATAAATCACCGTGCAGTAAGGAAGGTTTTACATCCTTCGCTAATCTTTTCATTAAATCGACCATACTCTCTTTTTCCGGTATGTCTCTGACCGTTAATAAATTATTCTTTACAGCTAACCTACACTGCGGCATAATTCGTTGTTGGGCATAAAATTCGCTCCATTGTTCGGTGAAGTGATTGCTTTGGGGCAATAGACCGATAAAATTATCTTCTGAAAAACCGAAATTAGTCGCCGTGTGTTGATGTAATTTCGCTAATTTTCCGGCTAAGGAACGATAATCATCAGGGGAAGGACTTTTTTTCTCCACCCAATCCATTAAGAGAAAAGCGTTCGTTTCAAAATTATCGCATAACCAAACATGAGGAACGGAGATTGTTTTTGTTGCTTCCATAGTCTCCAGACCTCGCTTTTCGGCAAACGTCATCTTTTGAGCATTTGCCCCACGATTAATTTTCAAAAAATAGGCTTTGGTTTTCGTAGTGAGGCGATAAGCATCAGCAATATCGCCTCCCGAAACAGAGTCTATCCGAATAATTTCAGTCTCTAATTGTTGAGAAATATAGACAAAAAGTTCTCTATTTTTTCTTTCCTTGATTAGCAACTTCTTCCATTAATTTTTTCAGGGTTTCTTCGTCTGCTAAGAAGTAGTCTTTAACTAATTTCATATTTTCGTCAAACTCAAAAACGTATGGAATTCCTGTCGGCAAGTTCAACGAAATAATATCTTCGTCTGAAATATTTTTAAGATACTTAACGATTCCGCGTAGACTATTCCCATGTGCGGCAACAATCACCTCTTTATGTTCTTTAAGTTTCTCTGAAATGTCTGATTTCCAGAACGGCACGATACGTGCTACCGTATCTATCAACGCTTCGGTACCGGGAGCGGAGCCCTCTTCCGTCAGATTTGCGTAACGAATACTGTTTTTTGGGTGTCTTTCATCCTTATCATCTAATGCCGGCGGACGAACATCGTAACTTCTTCTCCAAATGAGCACCTGTTTTTCACCATATTTTTCAACCATTTCGGTCTTATTCAACCCTTGCAAAATTCCGTAGTGCTTTTCATTTAATCTCCACGTTTTTTCTACGGGAATCCACAATAAATCCATCTCTTCAAGAATGATATTTAAAGTTTTGATAGCTCTTTTCAAAAAGGAAGTGTAGGCAAATCTAAAATTAAAGCCTGCTTCTTTTAATTTTTTCCCTGCTTCTAAAGCCTCTTTAAAACCTCTTTCCGACAAATCCACATCGGTCCAACCGGTAAATCTGTTCTCTTTGTTCCACGTACTTTCACCGTGACGAATTAAAACTAATTTAAACATAACTTTTTATTTTAATTGATTATTACTATTCGGATAAATAATGGTAGGTTTGAACTTTTTGGCTGCCTCGAACTCCATCGAAGCATAGGAGATAACTACAATGACATCTCCTACTTGTGCTTTTCGAGCGGCAGGTCCATTCAAACAAATCACGCCTGAATCTTTAGCCCCTTTAATAACATAAGTTTCCAATCGCTCGCCGTTATTCATATTTAATACTTGCACTTTCTCATTTTCAATTAAGTTGGCAGCCTGCATTAGGGTTTCATCAATCGTAATACTACCGACATAATGAAGATTTACTTCAGTAATAACTACTTGATGAATTTTTGATTTTAGTATTTCTATATGCATAACCTTTATTTCTTTAAAAATATATTATCGATTAATCGAACTTCGCCTAAATAAAGTGCTACACAACATATAACTTTCTCAGCATCATCAAAATTCGTAATCGGTTGCAAAGTTTTAGCATTTACAATTTCCAAATACTCTAACTTAAACTCTTTTATTTTCTCAATTTCACTAATTGCATACTGTTTTAATTCAGAAACCGAAAGAGTCGTTTTAGGGGGTAAAGATAGTAAAATTTGGTAAATGCAGGGGGCTATTTTATACTCTTCCGGAGATAATCTCGCATTGCGTGAACTGATAGCTAATCCGCCGGGTTCTCTCACGGTGGGACAAGCAACAATTTGAACAGGGAGATTAAATTGGCGTACCAATTCACGAATAATCACTAATTGTTGATAATCTTTCTCGCCGAAATAGGCTTTTTCGGGTTTAATCCAGTCGAATAGACGTTTTACGATGGTAGCAACGCCATTAAAATGTCCGGGACGATATTTCCCTTCAAGTACACTCTCTAACTTGCCAAAATCGAACTTCTCCGTAGGTGCGGAAGGAAAAACCTCCTCTTCTGACGGGAGAAAAAGAATATCCACTAAATCTTCGATATAGTTAATATCTTTCTCCACATTTCGCGGATATTTTTCTAAGTCTTGTTTATTATTGAATTGAATCGGATTTACAAAAATTGAACAAACAAGAACATTATTCTCGCTTTTAGCTTTTTCCAGCAGAGAGAGATGTCCTGCGTGCAAAGCGCCCATTGTCGGGACAAATCCTACAATTTTCCCGCTACTTTTCACTCTAAAGAGCACATCTTTTAATTCATCAACCGTTTTTATTATCAACATTCCGCATTAGTAAATTTAAGTTATAAAATATAAACATTTGATTCATAAGACATTAAAAGTGGGAAAAATCATATTTCTCACATTTTTTTTCGGGGCAAAGATACAAAATAAATCATCATTTTTAAACATTATTACCCGACAAAAAGTAAGCGAATTTGAAATGGAGTTACGCACCAATTTTAGAAAATTGAAAACGTATAGCTCTTCTCTTTCTGCTTCCAAATCTTCGCCTAAGTTGCTTTATATGAACCACTTGGGTTGCGTGAGGCGCTTAGGTGGAAAGCCCGCAAGGGCGGAAGCCGTTGGGGACGCGGCGGCAAAAAAGCGACTTTAGAAGCTCTTTTTGCCGCCTTGCGACCCCACGGCTTGTGCCCGCGGACTTGGAACC
>DUOL01000213.1 GCA_012838875.1 Bacteroidales bacterium
ATTCTATCCTATTGATAGAGGTGGCGATATCACCTACCACGGACCCGGACAAATTGTCGGATACCCTATTTTAGACCTTGAAAATCACCATATTTCCTTAAAACAGTACATCTTCAAATTGGAAGAGACGATTATTGCAACGCTACGGGAGTACCAAATTGACGCCACACGACTTCAGGGGGCTACAGGGGTTTGGCTTGACGCAGAGACGAAGCAAGCACGCAAAATATGCGCTATCGGCGTCAAGGCTTCTCGATTTGTTACTATGCATGGTTTTGCCTTTAATATCAACACGAACTTAAACTACTTCCAATATATCAATCCTTGCGGCTTTACCGACAAGGGAGTAACCTCGCTCCGAAAAGAACTTAATTATACTATTGATATTGAGGAGGTTAAACAAAAATTAAAACAGAATTTATATAAACAATTTAGCGAAATACTTTAAAAGCAAATCGCAGATTTTCAATCAGTTATATTTATATCATACTGTTTTTCCATGCTAAAAGTCAAGATAATTATTATCTTTTTTAATAAATTGAAAAAGATAATCACAACCCGACTTTTGGTAGTAAATTATTTTAAACCTTTATCGGACAGCAATGATTTTTTATTCATATTCAATGAGAAAATCGAACATTTTATAGTCGTCCGGACATTCTTCTAATATATAGTCTGTACCACAATCCCACTCTCTATTATCATTTTCGTCAATTAAATAATTGATACATGGCTGCGTAGCACCTGCACCAAGTCTCCAATTTACTATCGCTGTTCTTCCCGCTTCTACAGTAAAAAATCCGACCTTTTCGCTCGCCCCGCCATACTCAAAAACTTCATCATCATTTAATCTATAACCACCCGCAAGAGAGAAATAGTTTGTTTTCACCCATGATGTATCGTTGACATCACATGGATCAGACCAACCTCCCATTGTTTCAAGAAGTTCATATTTAACGGAACGGTCGGAGACTAATTCGGTATGTCGATACCAAATATTCTTTAATGTTAATTTTATACTCTTATAAGTTCCTACAGGCAACTCTTTAGGAGCGATTACATACTCCTCAAATAATTTCAATTCTCTATTTGTAACGGGGGTAAGTCTTATCCATGTGAGAGTATCCGGAGCGCCTGCTATTACTTCACTCTGCGACACCCAGATATCACCTACACAAGCTCTCATACTTGTTAAGTAGGTAGTTGTCATCTCTCCTGTTAACGGAGGATTCACATATACAGATTTAATACCTTTTTGGAAAGACGGAAACGGATTTAGCATTTTAAATTTCAACACTCCGGTTTTTTTAAGATTATCCTCAGCAGGAAAATCCTTTTTACAACCGCAGGTAAATATTAAAAATATCCCCAAAATAACTAATAGACAACTCAAAATTCCAGTTCTCTTTTTCATAATTTTTAAATTTTAAAAGTTAATACTCTTTTATTTATTATTGTTTTTAACAATGAACGTGATTGGGTCTCTATTTTCGGACAGCGTTCTTAGGATTTTATAAATGCAAATATATATTTTTTTTATTAATAAGGCGTTAAAAATATTTTTTTTATAAAAAAATTACACATTTTAGAATTAATAATCTTATTTTTCTTTAGGGCGTGCCCCCTCGCTACGCTCGGGGTCGGTCTTCGGTTCCAAGTCCGCGGGCGGTAGCCGTGGGGACGCAAGACGGCAAAAAGAGCTTACAAGCTCGCTTTTTTGCCACCGCGTCCCCAGGCGGCTTCCGCCCTTGCGGGCTTTCCACCTGCGCCCTCACGCAACCAACTTGCTCATATAAAGCCTTTTATATAAGAAATTGAAAGTGGGAAGTTGAAAAGTTTCGTCTCGTCCTAAAAAGCTTACAGGTTTATTCCTTTCATAGCTTCAAAAGCTACTTCGAATTTAAAACTTGAACTGAATTTTCTTTTCGACTTTTTCCCATAAAACAACCTTTTTCAAAAAAATCTTTTATACGTTATTTTTTTCTTTTTGTCCCAAATTAGGGAATCATTATAATTTTTTCATATTTTTGTACCTTGAGAGAAAAAAAGTGCTACTAATAAATGATTTTTTTACTGTAAATATTTCAAAATGTTTTTATAAAAATGATTGTAATTTCTTAAATAAATGAATACTATTATTATAGTGCCTTGTTATAATGAGTCAAATCGTTTGAATAGTAATGAATTTGATAAATTTGCAAAATTAAATCCGGATATAAAATTTCTTTTTGTAAATGATGGCAGTAAAGATGATACTGTTAATGTTTTACTTAAAATGGTTAGTGCTAATAGTTCTTTTTTTCTTTTGGATTTAAAAAATAATGTAGGGAAAGGAGAAGCTGTGAGACAGGGAGTTATACATTCTTTGGATTCATTTGACAATGTTGATATAATAGCGTTTTTTGATGCTGACATTGCAACTCCATTTTCAGATTTAAAAAGTATGATTATAATTATTGAAAAGGGTGAATATTATATGGTTACAGGGTGTCGGTTTAAAAGAATGGGGGGCGATATCGAAAGACGCTATTCACGATTCTTTTTAGGCAGAATATTCGCCACTTTTGCTGCTAATATTTTGAAATTACCTGTATACGATACCCAATGTGGTGCAAAATTGTTTAAGGCAGAAATTGCGAAAGTAATTTTTGAGAAGCCATTTATTAGCAAGTGGTTATTTGATATCGAACTGTTTGCCAGAATCATTGTAAATTATGGATATGTAAATGCTAAAAGCAAAATTTTAGAGTTCCCTCTGACAGAATGGAAGGATGTACGAGGTTCAAAACTTCGAGTTAAGGATATTTTACGGCAACCTTATAATTTATATAAAATTCATAATTTTTATAAGATAAAGAAACTAATAAAATAACAAATGCTAAGTAGAA
>DUOL01000214.1 GCA_012838875.1 Bacteroidales bacterium
GGCAACGTTGATTCGTGTATTTCAAGCTTTTGGAATGCTTTTTTCCATTGGAACCATGAGAGAAGGAGCAATTTGATTTAGAGGCGATTTAACCGTTTCATGAGTCTATCTTTAAATTGGATTTTTATAAATATTATCGACAAATGATTATAAAATTTCAATCATTTAAAATATTTTAGGGATTTTTCCATACTTTTTCATGTTTTATATTGTTTTTTTTTATACTTTTGTGTTCAAATGAAATTAAAATAAAATTTAAAATTATGAAAAAAATTATTACCCTTTTAAGTGCGTTTTTGCTCCTCTTTGTTGTTGCTAAAGCGCAAGTTTATTTTGATGATGTGGAAAGTTATGAGCCTTTCACAATTAACCCAACCACAGGACCATGGACATTCGTGGATGTTGACTCCTGTAATACCTATCGTATAGGCGGTTATTTATGGGATAATGTTCTAGAGCCTCAAGCTTTTATTGTTTTTAATCCTTCTTTGACCGACCCCGAATTTACAAATAGCACGGGGACGCCCTATTCAGGTGCACAATATTTTGCCGCTTACAGAAGTTTTAGAAGACTTCCGGATAATACAGTCGAAGAATGTCCTAACAATAACTGGCTAATTAGTCCCGAGTTGAGCGGTCAGCGTGCCGTAAGTATATCTTTCTGGGCGAGAGCTTTCCAAGGAGAACCTGAAAAATTTAGAATTGCCTACTCTACATCAGGAAATGATGTACAAGATTTTACCTTCCTGCCTTCAACATTGCCTTGCGTCGAAATAGGAGAAAATGAAAGAGAATGGACCTATTATACATACCAAACCCCCGCAGCTAAATATGTTGCACTTAATAATGTATCAGATGACGGTTTCTTTTTTATGCTGGATGATATTGAAGTTAGAGAGATATTCGACGTGGATTTAGCAGTTTTCGGTCTTGGAGTTCCTGATTATTCTTGTGAATTAACAACAGAGGAAACGATTGAAATTGGGATTACAAACTATGGAAATACAGCCGTAACGGCATTTAAAGCTTGTTATCAAATAGGGAATAATCCGGTTGTAGAAGAGAACGTTACAGGCGTAAATATCCCTAAAGATTCTAGTGTAATTTACACTTTCGCAACATTAGCAGATTTAACTTTTGCCATGGACGCAGATTCTATTCGTGGTTGGGTGGTATTAGTAGGAGATGAATTTAATATGAATGATACAACCGCTTGGTATAAAACAGGAACCCCAGCACCGGCTATCCCTCCTTATTATAACGACTTTAGCGGAGATGATGATTATAAAGGTTGGAGTGTAGTTGATGTAAATGAGGACGAAAGCACCTGGCAAATAGTTCATTACGTAGGAAATCCAATGTGGTATTATGAGTACAATGAGAACAATAATGCGAACGATTGGCTTTTCTCCTCTTGCTTCGATTTGCAACCCGGTTCTTATACGGTAGAATTTAGATATGCATCTTATACGTACTATACGCCGGAATCTTTTGGTCTCTATTTTGGAACAAAACCAGCCCCAACTGATATGACACTTGTTAAAAACTTTAATAATATAATTAATACTGATTTCTTACAAGGCTCTGAAGTTATAAATATTACTACCGCCGGCATCTATTATCTTGGTTTCAAAGCTACAAGTTCAGCAGATCAATATCATCTTTTCTTAGATAATATCAATTTAGTTCCTGCAAGAAATAATGACCTTGCAGTGTATAAAGTTAACGTGCCGGATTATAGTTGTGATTTAACGAATGCAGAACAAGTTTCTGTTGAAGTTAAGAACTGCGGATTAAATGCGGTTACTTCTTTTAAGGCATACTATCAAATAGGAAATCAAACTGCTGTTATGGAAGATGTTACCGTGGAAATATTACCGCAAGCATCTTATACCTATAATTTTAATACACTTGCTGATTTGACGATTCCTGCTATGGATTCGATATTAGTTTGGGTTGAATTACTAGGAGATGAAAATAATACAAATGACACTGCTGAAACTTGGATTTTGACAGGAACAATTGCACCTGTTGACTCTTTCCCATACTCTAATAAATTTACAACAGATGAGGATAATATCAATTGGACTGTAGATGATATTGACCTTGACGGAACAACTTGGCATCCTATTAGCTACAATAGCAACCCAATGTGGTATCATAACGGAGTAACAATTGGTGGTGGTCCAGAGGCTAATGACTGGCTATATTCTACTTGTTTTGATTTAGAAGAAGGAGATTATACGCTTAAATTCA
>DUOL01000247.1 GCA_012838875.1 Bacteroidales bacterium
GCAAGGCGGCAAAAAGAGCTTACAAGCTCGCTTTTTTGCCGCCGCGTCCCCATCGGCTTCCGCCCTTGCGGGCTTTCCACCTGCGCCCTCACGCTAAATAATTGAAAATCAGTGGAATGAAATGTTTTAAAAAATCAAAAAACACTAGATTTTATCTTAGAATACACAGAACCAAGTGGAAAGTGGAGAGTGGAGAGTTTTAAATAAATTGAGGCGGTGATATAATTAATTGAAAACAAGTACATTGTCAAGTGTTGGATTCCCGTGACGAAATCAGGAGAATTTAGATGTGAGATTTTGGGTTTGTAATTCTGTAATTTTTTATTGTATTTTTGTTCCTCGAATTAGTTGTAGATGCTAAGAGTAAAAAAACGTAACAACAGAATGAATTTATGAAAACAGAAAGCCATTCAATAAATGACGTATTAGCAAAAAATGCGACATCATTTTTTATTCCCCCCTTTCAAAGAGCTTACGCTTGGGGTAAACCTGAAATTGAAAGATACTTTAGTGATATATCAAGAATTATTGAATCAGAGCTCGATCCGCAACAACACGACAAGCAAGAACACTTTTTTGGGACAATTGTGATAAAAGAAGAAAAGGTTGGTTTTGCAAATAAATCAGTAGTCGTTGATGGTCAACAAAGACTTACAACCACTTTACTTTTTTTAATTGCATTAAGAGACATAGAAACAGATTGCGAAAAACGAAATTTCATAACTCAAAACTATCTGACCAATAATTCTTCTACTTTTCAAGACAAAATTAAACTGAAGCAAGTTACAAAGGATTGGGATGCCTACAAAGCGCTTGTTAATGAAGCTAAACCAAATCCTGGAGTGCTTAATAATGCTTATGAATTGCTTAAAAGACTTATTAAAGAAAAGATAAGACTCAATCCTAAAATAGATTTTGAACATTTCATAATTGCTATACAGAGAATGAATGTTGCGGTAATTTTTCTTGATGAAAGACCATTTAAAGGAGAAGATCCACAAATTATATTTGAAACATTAAATTCACTCGGAAAACCACTTACATTATCAGACCTTGTTAGAAACTTTGTTCTTTTAAACATGGATAGTGAAAGACAATCTGATATTTATGAACAAACTTGGCATCCAAAAATTGAGAAAGTCCTGCTTGATAATACGTCCAAGTTTTTTAGAGATTATTTACAATATAAGACTTCAAACTCATTAAAGGTTGTTAGCGATAACAACACAAAGGAGCTTTATCAACAATTTAAAGATTTTGTTGAAACAACATTTAAAAATCATAATAATTTTATAAACGACATTGTTCGATATGTAAAATGTTATAAGTGGATTATTACAGAAATTAATAACGACACTATTTCAAACGATAATCATAATAACATAATAATTAAGGAATTGCTAAGAAATATTTTTCACGATATAAAAACTGAAGCATTTAAACCTTTTGTATTAGGGCTGTTGGAATATCACCAATATACAATTAACAACATAAGGCTTAGTGACGAAATACTAATTTCAACTCTTACAACAATTAGGACTTATTTGATTAGACGTAGAGTACTGGGTTTAACACAAGGAGAAAATAAAAATATTGTCCTTTTATGCAAAAAAATAGAAAACATTGCCAAAGGCAATATTTCAATGTTTGAACTTTTGACAAATATGTTCTATAGATTACGATTGCCAAATAATAGGGAACTGAAATCAGCTCTAATTTCTATGAATTTCTATGAAAGCCTAAAGCAATATTCAAAACTAATCTTAGGAAAGATTGAAGAGCATAACTCAAAAGTTTCTGTAGATTTCCGAAACCCTCAAATTACAATTGAACATATAATGCCTCAGAAATTAAATGATTGTTGGAAAGAAGAGTTAGGTGAACATTTTGATGAAATTCATAAAAATTATCTGCACAATATTGGTAATCTTATACTAACCGAGTTTAATAGCGAGCTAGGTAATAAATCTTTTAAGGAGAAGAAAAACAAACTTAACACTTCATCCCTATATTATAGGCTTGACATAGTTGAACGAAATATTTGGAATGAAGAAAGTATAGAAGACCATCAATCAAATATGATAAATTGGTTTCTTGAAACGTTCCCTCTTCCTGACCAATATAAAAATGAAGATAATTGGAATACCCAAACAATAGAAAGTACACTATTCTCTCCACTTGACACAGATGCAGGCGATATTGCAGAAGGAAATAAACCAGCAGAACTTCAAATTTTTGACGATATTATTAAAGTAAATTCGTGGCAAGATGTATTTATAAAGTTTTTGAAATACTTAAAAGAGAAGCCAGAATATGATTTTGAATACATTTTAGACAATCAGTTAGAAATATTTAAACGTGATGAAACTATTATAAAATGGGAGGCTTTAAAAGTGTTAATTGACGAGAACATTGATTTGACAAATAGATACAAAACATTTGACGGTAAAGTTTGGGATAAAGTAAAAGAGTTGAATAATGATTTATTATTTATTCATATTAACATTTCAGCTTCAAGTTGCATGTCAAGAATTGCTGGTGTTATGGAAAAGTTTTTCTTGCCTGACGACTCAATTCAAATCAAATTAAAATGACCTAAAATATAAGGTTCTATACGAGCATGTTATTCTGCGTGAGGCGCTTAGGTGGAAAGCCCGCAAGGGCGGAAGCCGCTGGGGACGCGGCGGCAAAAAAGCGAGCTTGTAAGCTCTTTTTGCCGCCTTGCGACCCCACGGCTTGTGCCCGCGGACTTGTA
>DUOL01000215.1 GCA_012838875.1 Bacteroidales bacterium
ACCAAAGAGGGAAGGTGTCGTTGTCGCCAAGTGTAAAAAGAATTGCGTTTGGAGCACAAGAATCGAGGTAGTTTTTGGCAATTGCGAGAGCGGTATAGCGATGAGCACGGCTGTGGTCGTCCCAATTCTCTTTTGCCATAATGCCGGGCACTAAACCTATACAAATCAAAGTAATAAGGACGGCGCTGCCAACTTTTACCCACTCTTTTTTCAGTTTATCAACCAAGGCGTAAATGGCGTAAACACCGAAACCGACCCAGATGGAGAAGGCGTAGAATGAGGCGGCGAAGGCGTAGTCTCGTTCTCGTGGCTGGAAAGCATACATGTTAAGATAGAAAGCAATAGCTAATCCCGTCATTAGAAAAAGCATAAAAACAATGAAAGAGTTCTTGCCGTCTTTTATCGAATAAAAGACTAAACCAATTAAACCGAGCAAGAGAGGAAGCAGGTAATATTTGTTAGTACCCGGTCTTTCTATTGATTTGGGCAAATCTTTCTGACTGCCAACCAATGCCTCATCTATAAAAGGTATGCCTGTGATAAAGTTACCGTCAAGTTGTCCTCCACGACCTTGAAAGTCGTTTTGTCTTCCTGAGAAATTCCACATAAAATAGCGGAAGTACATGTAGTTAAATTGATAAGATTGTAGAAACTTAATATTATGTTCCCAAGTTGGCATTTTTCGTTGTTCTAAATGTCTTCGAGCTTCTTTATCGCTTCTGGAGTCCGAGTCATACTGATTTTTAAGCCAATTTATATATTCACGTTGATGACCTCTATCCCACATTCTTGGGAAGAGCATGCAGTCGCTTGAGGCGTATTGCGGTTCTCTTCCTTCTCTTTTATCTGAAATGCGATATTTTTTATTTACTTCATCTTTTACATAAACAGGGCTCCCATTTTTATATGTAACCTTTTGAGGGTCGTAAGCATACGTCTGCCCGTAAATGAGAGGGTTCGAGCCATATTGTTCGCGATTTAGATAAGCAAGAAGAGCAACTGCATTTTCAGGATTATTTTCGTCAATAGTCGGATCGGCATTAGAACGAATTACTAAAGTTAAAAAGGTGCTATATCCAATCAATAAAAATATGAATGAATATACACCGGAGAGTAGTATCTTTTTTCCATTTTTATAGCTGTAATATAAGCCCCAACCTATTAGTGCAAAAATTATTAAGAAGTAGATAATCGTTCCTGAGTGGAAAGGAAGTCCGATAGAATTGATAAAGAAAATTTCAAATTTCCCGGCTAAGCTCACTATTCCCGGAATAATTAGATATAAGATAGTTCCAAGAAGTACAAAAGAGCCTGCTAACGATAATAAAACGCCCCATTCGGCTTTTGAACGTATAGTTCCTTTTTTAACGGAGAAGTAGAGAGCGGGGGCTGTGATGAAAATCCAAATGAAGAATCTCCAGCCGATAGAGAAGAAAAATGCAACAAAAAAGGAGATAATACCGATGGTTTGAACAACGCCCATGACGGTTGCCTTTTTTGAAAGTTTGAAGTAAACAACTAAAACAATAGCCGGAAGAGTCAATAAATTTAATAAGTGTACCCCAATAGATAAACCTACTAAGTAAGAAATTAAGATTAACCAGCGATGGGGATTGACGTTCTCTTTTTGGTTATCATACTCCTCTTCCCATTTTAAAATACACCAGAAAACTAAAGCCGTAAAGAATGACGACATAGCATAAACTTCACCCTCTACTGCTGAAAACCAGAAGGTGTCACTAAACGTATAAGTTAACCCTCCTACTAAAGCGGAACCTAAAACGGCAATCATTCGTCCGGGAGTCATTTCTCCAAATTTAGCAACTAATTTTGTCCCAAGTTTTGTGATAGTCCAAAATAGGAACATAATGGTAAGACCGCTACAAATTGCCGACATTGCGTTGATACAAAAGGCAACTTTGGTAACATCACCACCGGCAAACATGGAAAAAATTCGTCCTATTAATTGAAAAGTAGGAGCTCCGGGCGGGTGGCCGACAAGTAATTTATAAGCCGTAGAAATATATTCACCGCAATCCCACCAAGATGCGGTAGGTTCAGCAGTTAAAATATAAACGGTGGAAGCTAAAATACCAATCAACCAACCTAAAATATTGTTGATGAGTTTAAAATGCTTAGTCATTTTTTTATTTTTTAAAAGTTAACCGCAAAAATACAAAAAAAAGTAAAGAATAAACTTTTTATGGTATAATATATGATTCTTTGTAATAAGGTTTTTTAAGCGATTGTGTAATTATAATTAGGTGAACTTCTAAAAAGAGTAGTCTTCATAAATTAATTGATGAATAATTAATCTTATTTTACTTCTTGCTAGTTTATTCGGTTCGGCATCCGGATATACTCGGTTGGAAAGAAAAATATAAATAATATTATTTTGTGGGTCGCACCAGAAAACAGTCCCCGTAAATCCTTGATGTCCAAAAGTCTTGTTTCCGACCTTTTCAGGAAGTATCGAACTCGGAGATGCAAAATTGGGCGTGTCAAAGCCGAGAGCTCGCCGATTGCAACCATGGATAGAGTGGGTGGAAGTGAATAATTTTACCGTCTCCGATGAAATATATTGAACGCCTTCGTAATAACCTTGATTAAGAAGCATTTGTAGCAAAACCGCCAACTCGTTTGCGGTAGTGAAAAGACCGGCATTCCCTCCGATACCACCCAATAATGCTGCCGTTTGGTCGTGTACGTAACCTTGTACAACCTGCTTTCTAAATAAGGTGTCGCTTTCTGTCGGAGCAATATCTGACTTCCCAAACTCCCTAAGAGGATTGAAAAGTGTTCGTTTTAACTTTAACGGACGATAAAACTCTTTTTCTACGTAATCTTCAAAAGGAAGAGCAGTTATCTCCTCAACTATTTCTTTAAGTAAAACAAATCCAATGTCACTGTATAAATACCTTTTTTTACCTAATTTACAGGTAGCGATTGTTTTTTGTATTGTATCAATATATGAGTGATGTAAATAAAGATTTTTTGCAACTTCTATTGAAAACTCTTTATCTTTTCCGTCTTGTAAAAACTCTTCGTTACATACTCCATTTTCGCATAAGGATTTATAAAAAGGGATATATGCAGGCAGTCCCGAAGTGTGAGTTAAGAGTTCGATAATTGTTACTCCCGCTTTATTACTACCTTTCAAATAGGGAAGATAATCTCCGATTTTATCGTTTAATTTCAACTTTTTCTCATCGTATAGTTTCATAATAGCCAATGAAACCGCTACTGACTTGGTAATTGAGGCAACGTCATAAAGGGTCTCATTATCAACCTTTTTAGAGGAATGCTCATATTTTAATCTGCCAAAATTTTTATGAAAAATGGTTTGTCCGTTTTGAAGCACCAAAATTTGACATCCAGGGAAAATTTGTGAATCAATGGCATTTTGAACAATTGTCTCAATACTATCGGTGGTTTTTAGTGAGAGCAAACTAAACGGAGCTTTTGCAATAGTGAGTTCTGTTTTATTTTGAGTAACCCATTCGTCGGTTCCCATACCGAATTGGTTGATAGTTACAGGTAAATTCCCTGAAAAAGGAATTTCGTCATAAAGAGCGGAAATACCTCCCAATAATGCAAAATCAGTAGGTTTATAACCTACAAAAATCGCAGAGAAATTATTAACATTTTCTATTTGTTCCAATAGATAAGGATTAGCATAAGAAGCCAAAATACTCTTCTCTTGTAAAGGGAAGCTATCAAGAAATTGTATGGTTTTATCGGAAATCCCATATCTCCTTTTAGAAGATTGATTTTTACTAAGGAGAAAAACCACGATTTTTTCAAATTTATCTAATGAGTTAATAAGTTGCCCCTCTTCAGACTTCGTATAGTTGGACGATAATTGAAAATAGGAGACATCTCTTGTTTCGGTAATAGAACGGTAAAATATGGAATCGTTAATATCACCCAAAAATAGAAATGCCGTTTGACTATTGTCAGCCTCTGAAAGAGGTAATAAAAGTCGGTTATTTTTTACTAATGTTAATGATTTTTGCTCAATCTCTTGAATTATTTGCCGACTTTTTTCATTTGACAATTTTTCATAAATATTGTCAGTAGAAATTTCTTGATATTTTTTAAGATGTTTTTTTTGTTTTAGTTCTAAAACTTTCAAACACTTTTCATTAATCAACTCTTCCGGTATGATACCGTTTAAAACGGCTTCTTTAATAGCGGGGATTACCTCTTTTAACTCATTCGGCAGTAAAAGAATGTCGACTCCGGCTAACAGTGCCAATATTTCAGCTTCACTACCTTTCGGATATGAATTTCTTAATCCTTTCATATCCATTGCATCAGTAATTATAATGCCGTTGAAGTTTAATTTTTCTTTCAGAATATTTGTGATAATTCCGTGAGATAAAGTTGCGATAGAGTTTGGCGTTGTGTCGAGGGCAGGAATGTTCAAATGAGAAACCATAATCATCTCAACGCCGGCTTTAATAATCTCTTTAAAGGGGTAAAATTCTAATGAATCAAGTTCTGCGTATGATTTAGTGATAACGGGTAGTGCATGATGAGAATCCGTTTTGGTGTCGCCGTGTCCGGGAAAATGTTTGGCACAGGCGCTGACACCATGTTCTTGCATTCCTTGCATGTATAAAATCGCCTTGCGAGCTACGTTTTCACGATTTTCGCCAAAAGAACGGAAATTAATGACCGGGTTTTGACTGTTATTATTCACATCTACGCAAGGAGCAAAATTAATGTGAATGCCCAAGGCTTTACACTGTTTACCGATTTCTTCCCCCATATTATAAATCAGAGATTCATCTTCCTGAGCTAAAGCGCCGATAGTCATTTGATATGGAAAAGTTGCGCAGCTATCTAAACGCATAGAGGGACCCCATTCGCCGTCAATAGCCACGAGTAGCGGAATTTTACTAACTTTTTGCAAGCGATTTGTTAAGTTGATTTGGCGAACAGGACCGCCTTGGAAAAAACAGACGCCCCCGGGCTGAAATTTTGCAATCTCATCAATGATGTCTTGTTCATATTTCCCATCTTTATTGGAATAAACACGAATCATCATTAATTGAGCAATTTTTTCTTCCAAGGTCATCTTTTCCAACTCCTTTTTTGCCCAATTATCCGAATAAATATCCCCCTTTTTTTCACTTTTTTCTAAAATTGTTTTATTGCCTTTTTCTATTTTATCTTTATTAAAATATAATTGTGAAAAAGTTAGAATGAGAAAAGTTGATAAAAGTAGTGTGAAAATGATTTTTTTCAAGAGTAATAGTTTGAAAATAAATAACTTATGGGTTTATTATTAATAATGGCAATTATTAATAACAAATAAACGAAAAAAAATATGATTTTTCGTATTAAAAAGAATTTTTTTTTAACGTGATAATGTTAATAGTTGAGTTAACGGTGTAAGTAAAAATGACCTGTTAGGTCGTATTCATCGTTAGGTTTAGCGGTACGTGTGTAGGTAACTTTCCAGACATAGAGTCCCGGGGGACACTTTTTGCCATTTTTTGTCCCATCCCACCCTTCTTGAATGTCGTTAGTGATAAATACGCATTCTCCTGCTCTAGTGTAAATTGAAAAGATATATTTCCCTGCTTCGGTAATAAAAGGCAGAAATATATCATTATTATTATCTTTATTTGGAGTAAAAGCAGTCGGAATGTAAAAGTTAAAGTTATCGGTTACTAAAATTGGGATTCCTTTTTTTGAAATACAATTTTCATTGGTTGTTACTACTAATTGAGTGTTAAAGTATCGGTCATCTTCTACATAAAAAGTATGATAAGGATTTAATTCGGTTGAAGTGTGCCCGTCTCCGAAATCCCAAAAATAACTAATAATATTGTTCCCGGAAGATAGATTGACAAAGCTGACGGCTTCGCCATTAACAGGATTTCCTGGGTGAAACGTAAAATCGGCATAAGG
>DUOL01000216.1 GCA_012838875.1 Bacteroidales bacterium
AATTCTTCCGCCTTTTTGGGAGAGATAATCGGATTTTTGAAGAAACTACCTGCACTACCAATCTTTTGAATATCAGGCAGTTTGCTATTTCTAATATCTAAAACTGCCTTAGCTACTGCGGATAACGAAATTGTTGAAGAATCATTTTGTAAATAATCGTGTAATGCCTTGTAAGTTAGCGTATAATACTCTTTTTTTGATAGTTTAAAAATAACCGAAGTAATAATAACGCTGTTTTTAAATTTATTCTTAAAAACAGAATCGCGGTATCCAAATTTACAATCGTGAGAAGAGAAAATAAACTTTTCTTTATTAGCAATAAAAACACCTTCCACTTTCTCAATCACATCTTTGACTTCGACTCCGTACGCTCCGATATTTTGGACGGGTGCACTGCCGACCCAACCGGGTATGCCTATTAAATTTTCTACTCCAAAATATTGATTACTAATACAATAATTCACAAAATCTTCCCATGTTTCACCGGCTTCAACTTTCAACCAAACATGCTCTTCGGTTTCTTTTATTTTTTTAATACCTTTGGTCGCAATACGTATAATAGTCCCTTCAAAATCGCCGGTAAAAAGCATGTTACTCCCCTCTCCTATTATCAAAAATTTTCCCTTAAATAGCTTTTCATCAAAGAGATAGTCTACATTATCTAAAGTATCAATTTCAACAAAACGTTTAACAATTCCGTTGACACGAAATGTATTTAATGTTTTAAGTGGGTAATTATAAATATTTTTCACTTAAAGATAGATTTATTCTCCGAAGATTTCACGTAATTTAGATTCTAAGGCTGCGCCGCGTAGATTTTTACCGATAATTCGTCCTTCTTTGTCCAATAAGAAAGTACTTGGAATTGACGAGACTCCATATAGTTTTGCTCCTGCTGATGACCAATATTTTAAGTCGCTAACATGGCTTTCCCAAGACAAATTATCGCTTTTAATAGCATTAACCCAACTTGTTTTATCTCTATCAAGCGATACGCTATAAACATCAAATCCTTTGGAGCGGTATTTTTCATATAATTTAACAACATTAGGGTTTTCCATACGGCAGGGGCGGCACCACGAAGCCCAAAAATCTATCAGCACAACTTTTCCCCTTAAATCGGAAAGTTTCATTAATTTCCCGTCCGGATTTTTATACTCCATATCGGGAGCAACACTTCCAAGAGCCAGCGGTCCTTTTTCCGCTTCCAATTCCTTAACTTTTTGTATAACTAAGGGATTAGAGGGATAATTTTTTGCTAAAGTATTTATAATATCTTGATAAAAAACGGCATTCTGCTCTTTTCCTACATAAGTGTCTATAAACATAAGAATTGCCAAATCTCCTTTATTGTCTTGTAACAGTTTAACCATTTTATCATTTCTCTGTTTATCACCTGCATTGTACATTTCTTGGTATTGCTTAACAATAGCAGAGACTTGTTTTTGCGCGTCGCTGATTAAATCCTTGGCAAGTAAATTAGAGGTGGTTGCCTCTTCAATGTATTTATCACTATTTGCCTTCATATTTTCAGATTGTGCAAGTAAAGCGATAATTCGATTACAAAAATTGTTTTTATTCTTCTTATTGTTAAAATCTTTATCACTAGCATTCGCTTGATAATAACTAATGATTTTTTTAGCTTCAATGACCATTGTTTTAAAATCACTTTCGGCACGTTGATGGCGAGTGGAAAGTAAGGAAAGGTAGTCATTCAATTTTTTATCAAAATTTACATTTTTCCCTTTAGAATCATCTGAGAAGTCGTAATAATCTTGAACATTAGATAAATAATTTGCAAAAGGCGTATAATTTTCGTCTAATGCATTCAATATCTCCATAGCTGATTTTATAAAGGTATCAGCGAATTTTGTTTGAAATTCACCTTTATCACTATATTTATTTATCGTTTCCTGCAATTCGTTGCTATTTGAGTATAATTTTTGAATGTAGTTATCGACATCTTGATTGGTTTGGTGATAGAGATTAAATTTTTGTCCAAAATCGCTAAAATAAAGTTGATTCGGGTCATTTTGCAATGCTTTATTCACACTATCCAGATAAGCCTGTTTTTCAAAAATGAGGTCGGTCAATTTTTTAACAAATATTAAGGAAGGAGACCCTTTAACGGAGAGAATTTGTTGAAGATTGTTAGCGTCTAATTCTAATTCAATTTTATCATTAGGACTAAGAGGGAGAAGAACAGCGTTTTGTTTATCAAAAGCTAAACGATAGATATCGGGTTGTGGAATGAGTGCCTGTAAATTAAAAGTTCCGTCTGCTTGCAGTGGCTTACTAACATATTTTGTTGCATTTCTTCCGTATGCCAATTGTAATTCAACATTATCAAACTCCTTATTATTCAATAATTTTCCGTTTATTGAAAGGTTATTCTGTCCTGATAATAAGGTTATTGCAAGAAAGAAAACAGTAAAAGATAGAAATAATGGTTTGAAATTTTTCATAAATAAATTATTTTTATTCTGTAAAGACATATTGTATAATATTGGCTCCCATTTGCAGGGCTTTTGTTCTAATTTCTAATGGGTCTTTGTGTACTTCTTCATCTTCCCACCCGTCTCCGAGGTCGCACTCATACGTATAAAAGCAGACTAATCGTCCTTCCCAAATTAATCCAAACCCTTGTGGCGGTTTATCGTCGTGTTCGTGAATTTTGGGTAAGCCGTTGGGGAATTTGTAAAATTGGTGATAAATAGGATGATTAAATGGTAATTCAATAAAATCCAATTCCGGGAAAACCTTTTTCATTTGAGGACGAATAAATTTATCCAGCCCATAATTATCATCTATATGTAGAAACCCGCCTGACATCAGGTAGATACGTAAATTCTTCGCTTCTTCATCGGAGAAAATTACATTTCCATGACCTGTCATGTGAACAAACGGATAGTGAAAAATATCTGCACTTCCAACTTCTACTGTTGCGGGTTGCGGATTTAGTGTAGTTTGTAAGTTTTTATTACAAAACGCAATTAAATTCGGTAATGAGGTTGGATTTGCATACCAATCGCCGCCGCCTCTATATTTCAAAAGGGCAATTTCTTGTGCAAAAGTTGTAACAGATGATGAAATCACCCACAGAAAACTAATGATAATAAGCGAAAATATTCTATTCATTACTTTCATTTTAGTAACCTCCTCCCCATTTTCTTAAAAACCATTCACTGCCCATTAGGAGAATTAGAACAACAAAATAGAGCCATGAGTTCAATAAGTGGTTGTAAATTTTATGATAACTCACAATAGAAGTAATTTCATCATTTTTCTTGATATCCTCTACCAATTGATCCATATTATTCGGAGTATAAAATTCGCCACCCGATTTTTGTGCTATATTTTGCAATAATTCGTGGTCTGCCACCAAATTTTGAATTTCAAGTTCAACTTCTTTAACAACAAAAGTCCCGGTTTTAAGATAATTTTTTGCTCCTATATTTGTGGACGCTTCCCAATGATATTCCCCGCTCGGTAGATTTGACATTCTCAAGCTATAATTATGATTTTCTTCTTTTGAAAATAAGGATTTGTATTGTTTCCCGTCTTCGCTCGAAATAGTCATTAAAACATCAGGTTCTGAAATAAGTTCATAACTTTCATTGTAGAGTTCGGCGGAAAATCTTACATCCTCCGTTTCATTAAAAAGATTTTTGGTATGGACTCTAAAAAAACTTCTATCCGCTTTAACGGAGAGGAAAAGTGCCATTTTATTAATGAGTTCATTGAACTGTTCATGATTATTTTTAGCTATGAAATTATGTATTTTCCATTGCCAGATGCCGTCACCGGTTATTACTCCTATTTTTCTTCCTGCAACTTGATTAAAGAATATTAAGGGATAATCGGTAGAGACCGTATTAATTTTTTGATACATCAATACATTTGAAGAAACAGTCAATTTATAATCTCCAAAAAAGGTGTACAGCGGTGGAAAAGTAGAAATAATTTGTTTTATATCTTCGGAGAGTGTAAACAAAGAAAAGTTATTATTTAACAACGGAAAAGCGTCATTAAAAAGAGTTTTATTTTGAGAGATTAATACGCCTGAGTTTAATTTATTAAAGGCGGTTAAATTAGTTTGTTTTCCTAAAATGTACAGACATGAAATTCCTTTATTTTGAATATCAGAGAGAAGCGAGGAGATGTTGTTTTGTAAAGAGGGAAGTTGATGTAAAATAATTAACGAATAATCTTCCGGGTTCATTCTAAAATTCTGAGCTGCAACGGCTTCCACTTCGTATTTATCGGATAGTTCTAACGCTTGTTTAATAGCGGCGATATCGGGGTGCGGGGAATTATAAATAATTGCTATTTTCTCTTTGGAATCAATCACTTCAACAAAAAAGGTTGCATGATTATTTTTATATGTTATCTCGTTTTCCAACTCAATGAGATTAACATGATAACGATAGATTCCTTTTTCGCCTGCTTGCAGGTTAAAACGCACCGTCTCAAAATAATTATCGCCTGTTATCATCAACTCTTTTTTAAAAACTTCATTACCTTCTTTGTCTTCAACGGTAAGGAGAGATTTCTTACCGGCTAATTTTGTAGCCATAACATTTACTTCGACAGGGAAAAAATTTCCTTGAAAAGTTTGTTTATTGTGTTGAATTGATGAGATAAGTTGATCTGTTTCAAGCTCCGTGTTCCCTAGTCCGACCGTATAGATTGGGCAGTTTAGCGGTTCTATTTTATAAAAAGGATTGGCGCCAACATTAAAAATACCGTCGGTTAGCAGAATCACCGCACCCAAATTTTGATTAGTATAATTTTGAGCAACATTATCAAATACTTCCGAAATATTTGTTTGTTTATCGGAATAATCAAGTGAAATTGGTTGTTCTGCCTGCAAAAAACGCACCTTTTCTCCTATTAAGCAGGGGCGTACATTATAGTTATTTCCAAATGAATGAATTAGTTGATTTAGATTAGCAGTTAACTTATTGATATAAAAAGAGGAATCTTTTCCCAATTTCAAAGATTCGGAATTGTCAACAGCCACAACAATTATCGGTTTTTCTTTTTGTTTCGTCAAAAATTTCAGCATTGGAGCTAATAGTAGGAAGGCTATCAAGGTAATAACGGTACCACGTAGCGAAGCCATTATAATTCGCATTGTTTTACCGTATATTATATTTTTATTCTTATAATAAAGTAAAAATGCGTACCCTACGCCAAGTAAAAGACAAAGAAGAAAAAACCACCAAGAATATTCTATAATAAGCGACATCGTCCAGAGCTTTGTTTTAGAAAGAAAATAAAAAGTTTATAACGTTAATAATAAAAAATAATTATAAATATTAATGTAAATCAGCATTGAGGATATCGGCAATATGAATAACTTCAAGACCTATTCCATGAGCTTGTACGTAAGCGTCGATATGTTGTAAGCACTCGATATCGGTTGACGTAACAAACTGGGCTCCCATGCTATAAATTTTATGTACAATATTTTTGACCATTTCTTGCTCCACTTCCGGATTTGCAATAGCAAAAACATTATTGGCTCCGCAACAGTCATTCATAGAGGGGTCTAACAATAAATCAAGTCCTTTAGTATTTTGGAGTAATATTTCGGGAGCATTAGACGGTTGATAGATATTACGAGCTGTACAAGATTTGAAATAAAAAACACGATGATTAAAAGTATTATTCAGTTTTTCTATACCCTTAGTATAAACGATATAGTGACAGAGTTCGAAAATGCTTTCGGTAAATTTTTTAATTTCGGCAGGTATTTCAATATTCTCGAACAGTTTTGCATACTGCTTTTTAATATATCCCACGCAAGCTGTTCCTGGGGTTATAATCGGATATTTAAGGTCAAACTCTCTTAGCATTTTACGTCCTAGTTCTCGAGCTGTTTCGATATCACCTTCATAATAAAATTTTCGTCCACAACATGTTTGTTCCGGATTATAAATCACGGGTTCCCCTAATTTTTCCAGTACGTTTATCACACTCCATGCAGTGGAGGGTGTAAACATATCCATTTCGCAAGGAATAAAGAGATTAACCATATTTATACAATTTTCTTAAAAAAGTTAAGGTTTTTATTTTTCATATTTTTCTTTCACATAAACATCGATAGCTTTAGCTGCTTTTTTACCTGCTCCCATTGCTAAAATCACGGTTGCCGAGCCGCTAACAGCGTCACCACCGGCATAGATAGCTTCGCGTGTAGTTCTTCCCGTTGCTTCGTCAATGATAATTCCATTTTTCTCATTTAACTCCACACCCTTTGTCGTATTTCCGACAAGTGGGTTAGGTTTTGTACCGATAGCCACTATAAGCATATCTATTTCGAGGGTAAATTCAGAATTAGGGATAGGAACCGGTTTTCTTCGTCCTGTAGCGTCAGGTTCGCCCAATTCCATTCTTTCACATTTAACCATTTTCACCCATCCTTTTTCATCTCCGACTATTTCAATCGGATTAACTAATAGGTTAAAGATAACACCTTCTTTTTGAGCATGTACTACTTCTTCGTGGCGGGCGGGCAGTTCGGAGGCGGAGCGGCGATATACTATTTCTACGTGTGCTCCGAGTCGAAGTGCGGTACGAGCCGCATCCATTGCCACATTCCCTCCACCGACAACAGCCACTCTTTTTCCCACATAATTAGGAGTTTGATACTCTTTTTTATAGGCTAAAAGTAGATTATTACGTGTCAAAAATTCATTTGCCGAAACAACCCCATTAAGATTCTCGCCGGGGATATTCATAAAATTGGGTAAGCCCGCCCCCGTACCGATGAACACAGCTTCAAAGCCTTCATCCGTAAGTAGTTGCTCCATTGTTAGTGTTTTACCGATAATCACGTTTTTTTCAAAATGAGCGCCTAATTTCTCGAGTTGTTCGACCTCATATTTTACCACATGTTTCGGCAACCTAAAAGAAGGAATACCGTAGACTAATACCCCGCCATATTTGTGTAACGCTTCAAATATAGTTACGTTATAGCCGAGTAACAACAACTCTTTTGCACAAGTAATACCGGCAGGACCACTACCGACAACGGCAATTTTATAGTTGTTTTTTGGCAATGTCGAATCGAATTTAATTTCATTTTCGCGTGACCAGTCGCCAACAAAACGCTCCAATTTTCCAATGGCGACCGGTTCGTGTTTTTTTCCTAATACGCACTTTCCTTCACATTGTATCTCTTGGGGACAAACACGTCCGCAGACAGCCGGTAAAGCAGAATCACGATAAATAGTTTTAGCCGCATCTTGGAAATCCCCTGCGGCTATGTCGGCAATAAAAGATTTTATATTGATTGACACGGGACAACCTTTAATGCAGGGAGGATTTTCGCACTGTAAACAGCGTTGTGCTTCCTCTATTGCCTCTTCGGCATTATAGCCCATGCAAACTTCGTCAAAATTCTTAATTCTCTGTTCTACAGGCTGTTCTCTTAATGGGACAGACCTCATTTTATCACGGCTCTCGTCTAGTTCTCCTCCGATATGGCATTGATGTCCTTCTTCTATTTCTTGTTCTTCGAGTTCTTTCTTCCCTTCGATGGTGCTGTACATAGCTTGACGTTTCATCGCCTCATCAAAGTCGACAAGACTTCCGTCAAATTCGGGACCGTCAACACAAGTAAAACGAGTTTCACCGCCAACCGTAACGCGACAAGCTCCGCACATGCCTGTTCCGTCCAACATCATAGAATTTAAGCTGACATAACACTTTATTCCTTGTTTTATAGCAATCTCGGAAACGAACTTCATCATTATTAGTGGTCCTATGGCAATAATCTCGTCATAATTTTCCCCTTGTTCGAGTAATCGTGTCAGAACATCCGTAACTAAACCTGTTGTTTTAGATGAATTATCATCGGTCGTTATATAAAGTTTATCAGAAACCTCTTCCAGTTCATCAATAAAAAAGAGCATTGATTTAGTATGGGCGCCGATAATTACTTCAACATAAGCTCCGGCTTGGAATAACCATTTAGCTTGCGGATATATCGGAGCTATTCCCACGCCGCCGCCAATTAATAAAATACGTTTTTGTTTTATCTCTACGGGAGAATAGCTCATAAAATAAGCAGGATTTCCCAGAGGACCTACCACATCGGCGAAGGAATCTCCCTCTTTATATCTGCTCATTTCGTGAGTAGAGCGTCCCACTGCTTTCACAACTATGGTTACGGTTCCTTCTTTTGTATTTACGTCAGCTATGGTCAGAGGAATACGCTCCGACTTTTCTTTCATTTTCACTATTAAAAAATGTCCGGGTAAAGCCGATTTAGATATACGAGGAGCACGAATTTTCAGTAAATAAGTGTCGTCAGCAATTGTTTTCTTGAATAAAATTGGATACATGAATCAATTTTTCTGAAAATATCTAGTTTAAGAGAAAAAAATAACCGAATATTTTTTCTAAGTTGCAAAATTAACAAAAAAAGTCGAATTTAATACTTTACTATAAAAGTATTCTTTGACATTATTATTTCTTTTGTTAATAAAACGGAATAATGTTTAAATAGATATGTTATTATCCGAATAAGCATTCATCGGAGCAGATTGCGTGAGGCGCTTAGGTGGAAAGCCCGCAAGGGCGGAAGCCGCTGGGGACGCGGCGGCAAAAAAGCGAGCTTGTAAGCTCTTTTTGCCGCCTTGCGACCCCACGGCTTGTGCCCGCGGACTTGTA
>DUOL01000217.1 GCA_012838875.1 Bacteroidales bacterium
CGTAGGGTCGCAAGGCGGCAAAAAGAGCTTCTAAAGTCGCTTTTTTGCCGCCGCGTCCCCAGCGGCTTCCGCCCTTGCGGGCTTTCCACCTAAGCGCCTCACGCAACCAACTTACTCATGTAAAACACTATAGGTGAAGAATGGGAAATGGAATTTACTAATATGACTATATTCATGTATTATATTTTCTTTTTTTAAATGGCAAAGATTGTCAAAAACAACATCACTTTTTACTCTTTGTTAATTTAGAAAGAAATATTTTCTAATTTCTACCTTTTAGTGCAGAATAATTGTTTTATGTACATTATTATTCATAAAAACAATATTTTAAACCATGCGCTTCTCTTTTCTCAACCGGTGGAATTTTCATATAATCACCAAATAATGTGGTTAAATAGGAATGATAATTCCCCGGAACAAAAAATTCTTTATTCTCAAAATTCAACTTAGATAAAGGAAAAACATCTGATTTGTACCTTTTCACTACCCCATGCCATCCCCCAAATGGATGTGTCAATTTATTCTTCCCAAAAAATAGGGCAAGAAATTTTGCAAACCATGTCATCGTTAATGCTATAGGATAAAAAATAAGAGAAATCACATACTCGAATTTACCATTTTCAAACCCGTGAAGTCTTCTAAAAAATCTTCCATAAAAAAAATCAATGAATTTTTTAAGTCTAAAAGAAGCCACATATTCCATAGGGAAAATATCAATCCAAATCCCTTGTTCTTTCATCTTTTCATTCACATGAGTGGTTACTACATGTGATTTTGTATCTTTTACTTTTCCGGTTTTAATCGGTAATTTCTTTTCATTCTTCCAATCTTGAAACACCATATTGGGAGGGAGTTCCAGCAATAAGATTTTTCTTAATTTCAGATAATCTTTTTTTAGCACTGCAATATCTATATCATCATCCCATGGGATAAAACCTCCGTGGCGAACAGCACCCAATAAAGTGCCCGAATCAAGCCAATAGGGAATATTATGTTTTCTACATATTTTGTCTACCTCAACCAATATTTCCAGCATTCTTAGTTGAGCTTTGCGTAAAGTAGTCCCTTCACCATTGTACTTAGAAAAATCTTCTCCCATAAAATTTTCTTTTAAAAATCATTATTTTTCATAAAAACAAAATTTAAGCTCATGCGACGCTCGTTTCTCAACCGGCGGCATTCTCATATAATCACCATATAGTAAGGTTAAATAAGAGTGATAATTTCCGGGAACAAAAAATTCCTTATTCTCAAAATTCAACTTGGATAACGGAAAAATATCTGATTTGTACCTTGGTTTCACCACACGACACCCCCCAAATGAATGTGTCAATTTATTCTTCCCAAAAAATAGGGCAAGAAATTTTGCAAACCATGTCATTGATAATGCTAGGGGATAAAAAATAAGAGAAATCGCATACTCGAATTTACTATTTCCGAACCCGTGAAGCCTTCTATAAAATCTTCCATAAAAATAATCAATGATTTTTTTAAGTCTAAAAAAAGCCACTTGTTCCAATGGAAAAATATCAAAGAAAATTCCGTTCTCTTGTATTTGGAATGTTCGCACAGGACGTATTAAATATGAATTTTTATCAATTACTCTTCCAAAAACATGCCCAAAATATCTTTCATTCTTCCAGTCCAAAAATACCATATCTGGGGGAAGTTCAAGCAACAAAAACTTCCTTAGTTTCAGATAATCTTTTTTCAGCATCGCAATATCCATATCATCATCCCATGGGATAAAACCTCCGTGGCGAACAGCACCTAATAAAGTGCCCGAATCAAGCCAATAGGGAATATTATGTTTTCTACATATTTTGTCTACCTCAACCAATATTTCCAACATTCTTAGCTGAGCTTTGCGTAAAGTAGTCCCTTCACCATTGTACTTAGAAAAATCTTCTTCCATAAAATTCTCTTTTTAAAATTAAATTCAAATCACAGATACTACCTGTCCTGAGCATAAAAAAACTCCTATTTAAGGCAAAATAAGAGAGAAAAACTCCCTTATCTAGCTGTGTTTAAGTCGGATAAATGATTCTCTTCGTCTCTATAAAAGTTCAAAAGAATGAGCCATCTAAACGGCAAGCAAAAGTACACAATTTTTGTAATGTAGCAACAGAATTGCAAAATAATTTTATGATAAACCAAAAAAAAATGGGGATATTAACAGCAAATAGAATATTTTTAGTAATTTTGCACGGTTAACTTAATGTCAAAGCCAAAAAGCTGTATTGGAGAGTTGAGTTCAGCAAAGTTTTAGTAAAAATCATTAAGAAATCGTAGAGTTTATGCAAGCAATTATTTTAGCAGCGGGCATGGGAAAACGTTTGGGTGATTTAACCAAAAACAACACTAAATGTATGATTAAAGTAAATGGCATTACTTTAATAGAACGGCTTTTAACTCAATTAGATAACTTAAATTTAAGTAAAATAATTTTAG
>DUOL01000218.1 GCA_012838875.1 Bacteroidales bacterium
AAGATGACAATTTTTAGGATTTCCCTATATCTAAATTGAGGTCTAAATGAAGATTATTCACAATATTTTTTGTTACTTTTCTTATTTCCTGCTAATGCACGTGCAAATATTTGCTAAAAAACGTGTATTTTTGCAATTGATAAATTAGAAATTAGAAAAAATTAAAAAGATTAAAGCATGTTTGAGAATTTAACCGATAGACTGGAGCGAGCGTTTAAAGTATTAAAAGGGCAGGGGTATATTACGGAGATTAATGTGGCTGAGACGGTGAAGGAGATACGGAAAGCGCTCTTAGATGCGGACGTTAGCTACAAAATTGCTAAGGAATTTACCGATGAGGTGAAGAAAAAGGCAATGGGAATGAATGTGCTGAAGGCAGTGTCGCCGGGGCAATTGATGGTGAAGATTGTTTATGATGAGCTGATTGACTTAATGGGGCGTGATGCTCAAGATGTTAATTTAAAGGGCAGTCCGTCAATTATTTTAATGGCAGGACTTCAGGGGTCGGGAAAAACTACTCATACAGCGAAATTAGCCAATTTGCTTAAGACCAAAAGAGGAAAGAAGCCTTTGATGGTTGCTTGTGACGTCTATCGTCCTGCTGCCATAGAACAGCTGCAAGTGTTAGGTGAAAGTATTGGGGTTGAGGTTTTTTGTGATTTGGAATCTAAAAAACCGGTTGATATTGCGAAGCGAGCAGTAGCACATGCCAAGACGTGGGGACACGATGTCGTTATCATTGACACGGCTGGACGATTGGCTATCGATGAGTTGATGATGGAAGAGATTGGCAATATAAAATCTGCCGTCAATCCTCATGAGATTTTGTTTGTGGTTGATGCCATGACGGGACAAGATGCCGTAAATACCGCCAAAGCTTTTAACGATAAATTGAATTTTGACGGCGTTATCCTTACCAAAATGGATGGTGATGCACGGGGCGGGTCGGCGCTGACCATTAAAGCAGTCGTTGATAAACCGATTAAGTTTATTGGGGTTGGCGAGAAGATGGAAGCGCTAGACGTTTTCCACCCCGACCGAATGGCAGAGCGAATTTTGGGAATGGGGGACGTGCGTTCCTTCGTTGAAAGAGCACAAGAACATTTTGATGAGGAAGAAGCGGCTAAATTACATAAGAAAATTGCTAAAAATCAGCTCAATTTTGATGATTTCCTTGCCCAAATTAAACAAATTAAAAAAATGGGGAATGTGAAAGACCTTATGGGAATGATTCCCGGTGTCGGTAGAGCAATTAAAGATGTTGATATTGACGATAACTCCTTTAAAGGAGTGGAGGCTATTATTTATTCAATGACGCCGGAAGAACGACAAAACCCCGACATTTTGAACGGAAGCCGAAAAAAACGCATCGCCCATGGTAGCGGAACTAATATTCAGGAAGTGAATAAATTGATTAAACAATTTGAAGAGATACGAAAAATGATGAAAATGGCGAGTGGCGGCAAAGCAAAACAGCTGATGCAAGGTTTTCAAAACATGAGACGGAGATAGTTTCTGTTTACTAAAATAAAAAATTCTACTATGACGCTTACGCCGGAATTACTAGTTCTCATTGCTTCAATACTTGTTTTTGTTGGAATAGTTATTTCAAAAACAGGTTTTAGATTTGGAGTTCCTATTTTACTACTCTTTTTGCTAACAGGAATGTTAGCAGGGAGTGACGGTTTGGGAATAAAGTTTGAAAATCCGGTAATAGCTCAAAATATCGGGATGCTGGCTTTGTGTATTATTCTATTTTCGGGAGGAATGGATACGCAATTTTCAGAAATTAAACCGGTTGTTAAAGAGGGAGTTATCCTCTCTACGCTGGGAGTATTGCTCACGGCTTTTATTACGGGCGGATTTATATGGTGGCTCACCAATTATTCAATTATTAATAAAGTCGTACAATTTAATTTTATTGAATCTATGTTGTTGGCATCTACCATATCATCAACGGATTCGGCATCTGTTTTTTCTATTTTGCGCTCGAAAAAACTACACCTGAAAGAGAACCTTCGCCCGCTTCTTGAGTTGGAGAGCGGAAGTAATGACCCGATGGCTTTCTTGCTGACTACGCTCTTTATACAAATGTTACTACCGGGCGATGCTATTACGCCGTTACAAGCCGTAGGACTCTTTTTTTATCAATTTATTATGGGAGCCATTTGTGGACTTCTCTTTGGAAAGATGTGTATTTGGCTTTTAAATAAAATCAATTTATCTAATGATGGGTTGTATATGGTCATGATGCTTGTCTTTACCTTTTTTATTTTTTCAGCAACCGATTTACTTAAAGCTAACGGTTATTTAGCTGTTTATTTAGGAGGTTTAATGATAGGAAATAATAAGTTTGTTCATAAAAAATCCATTATGAAGTTTTATAACGGGTTGACGTGGCTTGCACAAACTATTATCTTTTTACTTCTCGGGTTGCTTGTAAATCCCAGCGAATTATTGCCTATTGCAGCAATAGGATTGACGATAGGCATCTTTATGGTCATTTTAGCTCGTCCTATTTCGGTTTTTCTCTCTTTACTTCCGTTTCGCAAACTTACTACTCGTGCGAGAATTTTCATTTCGTGGGTGGGCTTGCGCGGGGCAGTCCCGATTATTTTTGCCACCCATCCGTTAGTAGCTAATATACCGCATGCACGTGAAATATTTAATATAGTCTTTTTTATAACTCTCGTATCATTGATTTTACAAGGAGGAACTATCCCCTTCGTTGCAAGAAAACTTTCGCTCGGCTTTCCCGAGGAGAAAAAGAAAAGTAACTTCGGCTTTGATATCGAATTTCCCGAAGAGGTGAAATCGGTGATGTTCGAAGTGAAAATTACAAAAGAGAGCCTGAAAAATGGGAATAAATTGATGGAAATCCCGCTACCGGAGAAGTCCTTAGTGGTGATGGTGAAAAGAGAAAAATATTTCTTTATCCCACGCGGAAATTCACAACTTGAGGAGGGAGATCTTCTCCTAATGATTACGGATGATGAGATTGTTCTTAAGGAAACATTCCAAAGATTAGGAGTCGAAGGATATAAAATCCACTAAATCTACTTAGCAATATTTTCAATTCTCTTGGTAAGTGAATGAAAAAAAATGTAATTTTGCATTAAATTTTTTGGTATGAAGTACAAAAGAGTTTTATTAAAATTGAGTGGCGAGTCCCTTATGGGCTCTGATAATTATAGTATTGATTATCATAAAGTGAAACATTTTGCCACAGAGATAAAAACGGCAGTAGATTCTGGTGTAGAAATAGGAGTTGTCATAGGAGGGGGGAATATTTTTAGAGGATTGAGCGGGGCGGGAAAAGGGTTTGACCGAAGACAAGGGGATTATATGGGCATGTTAGGTACGATTATTAATGCTATGGCACTGCAAAATGTGTTGCAAGAGATTAACGTCAAAGCCAAAGTGGTCTCCG
>DUOL01000033.1 GCA_012838875.1 Bacteroidales bacterium
AATCCAAGTGGTGGTACCATGACGGGTAGAACAGGAAACGGCTATGCAAGAATTACTTATGAATACCGTCCAATAATAGATTCAATAGTTAGTTATATAGAGCCAATTTATGGAGCAGTAAAATTCTTAGCTCTAAAGTCTAACACTCTTTCCGATACGGTTATTGCCGTATCACCCCAGCTTCTATTTTCTGCAGGAAATCAATTGGGGGACCATACTCTACACTTTCAAGCAGGAACTAATAATTCAGGAACGATTCTTGTTGGAACGATAGAAAGTATCGAAGGTGAAGATAGATTTGTTCCTATTAAGGCGGTTACTCCTTCAATCTCTGATAGTACAGAAGATGTTTCTTTATTATTAAAAACTTATTCCGGAAATGGGAATCGCTTAGCTTTTGCAACAGTAAATTCTCATAGTTTTATAGACAATTTATGGATGGAACTCTCTGACCAGACGCCCTGTGCTTTTCCTCCAATGGAACTACAGGCTAAGAATGTAACTGCTCAATCGGCGGTTATATCTTGGGCAAGAGGTTATAATGAAACAGATTATAATATTGAATATGGTGTTGGTGATTTTGTGCAAGGACAAGGAAATAGTACCATTGTTAATAATGTTACGGATACGTTCTTTGTGCTGAACGGGCTAACAGCCGGCACAACCTATACTTTTTATGTTCAATCTAACTGCGGAGACGCTCTACGAACAGAGTATAGCAAAATCTCCTTTAGTACGGAATGTCAATATACGATTCCATTTGTAGAGGATTTTGATAGCTTTACAGCTGATAAAATTACTAAATGTTGGGTGAAAGTGGGGGATGAGCGTACGCCTATTGTTCGCAATATTATGGCGAACACAGCTCCTAATGCCCTGACATTAACCCCAAGAGCTGGAGAAGAGTGGATGGTACGTTTCCCGGATTTGGGCAGTAGTGATGTAACGAATATGATTATTTCAATGGATCTTTACGCCCAAACAGGAGTAGAGGTGATAATCGGTTATCTTGATAATGGTAATTTTATCTCTTTAGATACGATTACACAAACGGAAAATAATAGTTGGGAAGCCCATTCTGTTGGAGTTTCAGGGCAAACAGGAAAATATTTTGTTTTAAAAGTTATTCCTTTAGCCGATGAACTTATCTATATTGACAATATCTCTGTTAGTAAATGTGTTCGCCCAACCGATGTAACGGTCAACTCGTTCAATTCGGACAGAATAAATATTAGTTGGACAGCGGGAGATTCAGAAACAGATTGGAATGTCAAGATTGGCGAAGCCGGTTTTAATCCTGAATTAGCGGGGACGCTGCTTACAGCCTCGGGCAATGATAAAGACTCTTTGGATATAACCAATTTGCAAAGCAATACTATATATAATATATATGTACAAGCAAATTGTGGAACTGCGGTGAGCACTTGGTCAACAGTGGCAGTTTGTACAACGAAAAAAACAGTAGCACAAGTACCATACAGTTGTGATTTTGAAAATAGAGACGAAAGAGAGGCGTGGTCTTTTGCTAATAGTAATAATATTCGTGAAAATAATTGGTATATTGATAGAAGTATGTATACGAATAATGGTGGGGATTATGGAATGTATGTTTCAAATGACGGAGGAGTTTCTAATGCTTATTATACGGAAGAAAAAGCAACGGTCGTTCATGCTTATCGGGAATTATATATACCCGAGTCGAACAGTTATCAACTAACGTTCGATTGGAAATCAGCAGGAGCCGAAAATGACTACCTCAATGTCTATCTCCTACCGGCAGACCAACTTCCTGTAAACGGACAAATGCCCAATAATAGCTATAAGATAAACGCAACACCTTTCTATAATAATCAGAATTTAACGTATCACTACACTTACGGAGATACTGTTTTGGGACAGCCAATATTGGGAGGTGTGTTTAATTTTAATTATACAGGAGGTGTTCAGACTTGGACGGTTCCTCAAAATCTTCCTGGTGTAACCCTTGAAGTTTGGGGGGCGCAAGGAGGGTATAGAAGCAGTAGCACTTACGGAGGAAAGGGAGGTTATTCTAAAGGATATATTCCTTTAAAAGCAGGGGATGTATTGTATGTTTATGTTGGTGGTTCCGGAA
>DUOL01000219.1 GCA_012838875.1 Bacteroidales bacterium
AAATTTTTTGGAAAATTCATAATAATTATTTTTAAAGGTAAATAACACTTTTTATTAATCTCTAAACTGTCATAATCTCTTTTTCTTTTGCTTCGGACATTTTATCAATTTTAGCAATAAAATCGTCAGTCAATTTTTGGATATCGTTTTCCAACTTTTTAACTTCGTCTTCGGGAGTTCCGCTATCTTTCAATTTCCTTGCCGTTTCATTGGCAGTCCGTCTAATATTTCTAATGGAAACTTTATTCTGCTCCGTATCCTGTTTCACTTTTTTCACCAGTTCTTTACGTCTCTCTTCGGTCATAGTAGGAACAATAATACGAATAAATTCCCCATTATTTTGCGGCGTAAATCCCAGGTTAGCCACTAAAATAGCTTTTTCAATAACGGGTAACATATTTCTTTCCCACGGTTGCACAACGATTTGACGAGCATCGGGTGTATTTATATTTGCTACTTGTTCAATAGGAGTTAGATTACCGTAATATTCCACTTTTAATCCTTCGAGCATCTGGGGTGATGCCTTGCCTGCACGCACTTTTTGCAACTCTTTATCAAAAAAAGATATTACCGACTCCATACCTGTTTGTGCCTGTTCCATACATTTTTTAATCTCTTCCATAGTTATTTCTTTGTAAGTTTCTAAATTATTATTATCTATCAAAAAAGCTCTTTTACCTATTTTACTTCACTCTCTTCACTTTCTTTTTTAAGTTGTGCCATTTTTTTCTTTAAAACTTCATTTTCCAATTCAATCTTTTTAATCTCTTTTTCAATTAAAGTCTTATTCCACCTATACACAATAAGATAGTGTGAAATTAAAATTAAAATCCAAAAGCAGTCAACAAAAAGAATTGCCTTTAAGAAAGTAACATCAGCATCGGGGGCGTCTCTTTTAAACACAAAAAACCAAATAAGCCAAAGCATGAGAGAGACGATGACGAAAACGGTTAAATGAATTTTAAAGCCGACTCTTTTAGAGGCTTTTTTATATGTTTCTTTATCTACTAAATTTTCATCTTTCATTTTACAAATAATTTTAAATTAAAAAATTATGAAATCACGGGCAATAACGTCCCGACCTGTTCTCCTTTTAATACTTTAAGCAAGTTTCCCGGTTTATTTGCATTATAGACACAAATAGGCATGTGGTTATCTTTACAAAGTGTAAAGGCTGTTAAGTCCATCACTTTCAGATTTTTTGCATAAACTTCTTGAAAGGTTAACACGTCATATTTTATAGCATTCGGGTCTTTTTCCGGGTCTGCGCTATAAATACCGTCAACGCGTGTTCCTTTAATAAGCAGGTCGGCTTTGATTTCCAACGCTCGGAGTGCCGCTCCCGAATCGGTCGAGAAGAATGGATTTCCCGTTCCTCCTCCAAAAATAACCACATATCCTTCTTGCATGTATTGCAAGGCTTTGATATAATAAGTTTTTTCACAAATAGGTTCTATCGTAACGGCGGAGACCACTTTGGCTTTGACGTTAATCTCTTGCAACACATTTTGCAGTGCCATAGCATTAATAATCGTACCTAACATGCCCATATAATCCCCTTGTCTTCGGTCAAACCCTTTTCCCGCCCCGCT
>DUOL01000220.1 GCA_012838875.1 Bacteroidales bacterium
GCTACAAGTCCGCAGCCGGTAGTCGTGAAGCCGCAAAGCCACAAAAAGAGCTTCTAAAGTCGCTTTTTTGTGGCAGCGGCTTCATCGCCTCCCGTCTTTACGGGCTTTCCGCCTACCGCCTCACGCAGCCAACTTGCTCGGGGAGAGCGTTTTAGGAGATGATACGTTTGTTGAGGAATAATTACTCCCATAAAAAAGCAAGTCTCCACTTGTTGTTAAAATAGTTTCTTGAGAATAAAAATGAGGATATTTCTTTGTCCAAATTATATCGCCCCCCATTGTTCTACGGTCAGTAGTTACCACATAATAAAATTGGTCAAGTTCAATCCAACTTAGCACTTTCTACCCGCTTGATTTTAGCCTTTATTAGCGTTTCGTGCTTTTATTAATGGCGAGTTTTTTAGTAAGAAACACCGAAATGTAAAATCTCATCACAATTTTCATCCATTGAATGAGTTTTGTCTTGTTCTTGGATTTGAAGTCTTTTGTAAGTTATTTGTGTCAAATCAGGCTTTTCTTTTGTATATTTTCCTTCTTGTGTCTCTGTTATGAAGTTCAATATCGCTTTAGTGGTTTCGCCATCAAAGTCAACTTTAATTTTTAATATTTCAGCCATATTCTTTATTATTTAAAGGTTACTTTTCTTTTGGTTTGTGTTTCAACTTGATTTTTTATAGGTTTCAAATCTAATGCAAAATTACAAACATTACAAACAAGAATATCATTCTCTTTAATATTTTTATTTGTAGGAAGTTTTGCAACACTTATTTGCTTACTATTAATGTCCATATAGCCATTCACTTTGTGTCTTTTACCGCATTTAGGACACTGTATGTCCAATTCAACAGCGTCAATGGTTTTAGCTTGTCCTTTTTGTTGTGTAAATGGATTTGCAATTGGTAAATTACTACTTGAACTTACAGAAAATGTTTTTGAAATTTTCAAATCATCAATATAAAACAACTTATAAACAGGAGAACCTAAAAAAATTAAGCGTATTACAGTTTTTATTCGATAAACTAATTCGGCTAATTTAGAGTCATCATCAATTCGTTTAATTATTAATACTTCTTGTAAATCCTCAATTTTCAATGATCTGCCATGTGTTCTCCATGTAGTATGGTCACAAAACATTTCTGCAACTTTCTCTGCTCTTTCCTTTCTCATTTCTGGAGTTACAGGAGTCTTTGATTCACGAGTTATATTCCAGTTTTTAAATTTATGATTTTCAAGCCAACATTTAACTAAGTCCTTTGCAAATTCAAGAGAATTAATTACTCCATACAATTCACCTGGAGAAATTTGAGCAATCATAACAGCATCAAATGGGTTTAAACTGCCACTTGTTGCAGCTTCTGCTCTTTTTAAATCAACCCATTCTTTATAATCATGAGCAGAAACAACAGACCTGCCTATTCTAACTTGGGCATCTATTGGTCCTAAACTACCGGTATCAGTCATATAAATGTTGTCTCCAGAAAGAACTAAGATTGTTCCAGCACTTTTAGCCTCTCCTGCAATTACAAAATTTACTTCTTCAAATTTTTTTCTTAAAAACTTTGCAATTTCTTCTGCTGCTTCACCACTTCCGCCTGGTGTTTCAATGTAAAAATCAATTTTTTTGTGAGTTGATTCTCTTAATATATCTTGAATATTATAAAAATCATCTTGAACCATACTAACATCAATATCTCTACTTCTTCCTTTATTGTTATCTGAAGCATAGACAAACATATATCTTCCAGTATATTTATTGTACTCTTTAATTAAACGTTGAAGTTCATCTTGAAGTTCAATGAATCCAAATCGTTTTGAAAGATACTCATTTAAAATACTCGCCATAATTAATTATTTTTCAAAATTAGTTATTTTTTTTATTCATTGTCAAATTTTTTCATTTTTCTTGTTTTAAACGTGAACGTCAACATCTAATTTTACGTAACAAAGATACAAGAAAAAAATAACGAATTTTAGTGTTAACTTATTTTAGGAGATGACAAGTGAATTTAACTTTCCATTTCTTTTTTTCTCCTACAATGCTCTATACGAGCAACTTGGCTGCGTGAGGGCGCAGGTGGAAAGCCCGCAAGGGCGGAAGCCGCTGGGGACGCGGCGGCAAAAAAGCGAGCTTGTAAGCTCTTTTTGCCGCCTTGCGTCCCCACGGCTTGCGACCGCGGACTTGAAACCGAAGACCGACCCCGAGCGAAGCGAGGGGACACGCCATAATAAAAAATAAAATTATTATTATACCAATAAGTCAGAAAAAAATTGTATTATTGTACCAAAAATTAAAAATCCATTATTTCTTGCTAACTTTTGAAAATGAATAGAATAATCTTTGCCGTCATCTTCTCCTTTCTTTCCTCTTTTGTTGTTTTTGGACAAAAAGCTGACACTTTTCCACGTAAAAAGAATGTTTTTCTCTTACATTCATATAACTATGCGCAAGTGTGGACGCAAAGTCAAGCAAAAGGTTATGGTCCGTACCTCACTAGTGAGAAATATACTTTGTATATTGAGGATTTTGATGAAAAGAGGTTGCCTTTTACTGACGAAATTGAACAAACGTTTGTTGAGCAATTTAATTTAAGATATAATTCTGTTAAATTTGACTTGTTGGTAATTCTGGATAATCCTGCTCTTTCGTTTATTAATAAGCATATTTCCGAGCTTCCCTTTTTACAAAATCTTCCCATAATAGCGGCTGGTATTAATAATCATGATTCCTTAACGACGGCAAATATTCCGAAAACAATTATACTGGAAGAAAAAAGTGGAACGAAAGCGACTTTGGAGCAAATTCCTAAATTTTTTCCCAATGTTGATACTATATTTTGTTTGGTAGACTCTTCAATGACAGCGCAAGATGTAAAGAAGGAAATTCAAAATTATGATAATTTATCGAAACGGAAAGGTGAAAAGACAAAACAAATTGTCTATCTCTTTAATGAAAATGATTCCTATGCTGCCATATTAGAGAGAATCAAGAAATTATCGAAAAATAGTGTAATATACGTGGTTCTTTACGAACAAGATGGTGAAAATAAATATTTTTCGCCGCAAAGTGTGGTGAAACAACTCTTAGAAGTTACGGATTTGCCCATTTTTTGCTCTTTCGATATTTACATGAATGAAGGGGTTATTGGAGGAAGAGTGGCTGGGGGTTTACGGGTAGGAGAGTATCTTGGGTGGGGGATTGTTAATTTTTTTGAAAATAAGGCAACTCATGTATGCGATAGTACGGGAGAGAGGCAGTTAGAATGGGCGTTTTCATATCCTGCTTTAAAGAAATATGATATTTCATTCTCATCATTACCGGAAAATAGTACGCTCTACTTTGAACCCTCCTCTGACTTATGGGGGAATAAATACCTTGCTAAGGTGTTGTTAATTCTTGTTATTTTTGCAATAGGTATAGCAATTATTTTACATATTTTTAATTTACAGTCTTCTAAAAAGGTTAAAAAACAGGTAAAAGAGATTGCCGATTTATTTGATAGGTTAGAATATCTTCGTGCATCAATGCCTATTGGTTTTATTGAGTTAGACACCGAATTAAAGATAACCTATTGGAATGAGAGTGCCGAGAGAATTTTCGGCTATTCTGCGAAGGAGGCTTTGGGAGTGAATCTTTTTGATCTTACAGTTGCAGCTGAAAATCGGAAGTACGTTGATGCTGTTGTTCAAGAGTTGTTCCAAACCTCTAAACGCTTCGTCCATTCTCGATACATACAACACAAAACTGATACTTCGCTTGAATGTGAATGGTATTTTACACATAAAGTATATCCCGATACCGATAAGTTTTATATAATGTGTATGATTGTGGATATTACGAAACGGGAGAGTATGAAAAGAGAACAAGAAAATTTGATAAATGCCCTAAAAAAAATGATGTTGAATCAAGATAGCTTTATTGCAACATCTATGCATGATATTAAAAATATTATGGCTCCTATATCTGCCTATTCGGAAATGCTCCTTCTACAAAATTTGCCAAAGGAAAAAAGTAAAGATTTAGCGGAGAAAATATATAAAAATATCACTATTTTATCTGATACGTTTGTGGAATTGATGAATGTTAGTAAAGTAAAAGGAGAAATTATTAAAGCGTCTCCTGCCGAATTTAATATTAGAAATTTATCAGAAACGGTTAGTGCAATGCTTGAAGACCATTATAAAAGAAAAGAGATAAATTTTATAGATAATCTGCC
>DUOL01000034.1 GCA_012838875.1 Bacteroidales bacterium
TAAAACGATGATATTAAGTAATGTTACTTACAAAATGAGAGTAACAAAAAGTAAATACTGGGAAGAAAATAATACCGCTTCACAAACTACGGTAGGATTAACCGAAAATACTGACCTAAAACAAGATTTTTTACTAACACCTTACCCTGTTGAACCTATTGTTTTGCCTGAAATTCTTTATGACCTTGATAAAGCCGACCTTAAACCACAATATAAAGATTCACTTATGTCTCTTTATGAAATTATGATTAAAAACCCAACTATTGTGGTAGAACTTCGCTCGCATACGGACTTCCGCGCCTCGGACGAATATAACGAAGAACTTTCTCAACGCCGTGCACAATCGTGTGTTGACTTTTTAGTTTATGAAAAAGGAATTGATGCCGATAGAATTATTCCAAAGGGTTATGGAGAGTACAAACCGCGTAAACTTGAAAAAGATATGACGATTACTTATAACAGAAAGAAATTTACTTTCAAAAAAGGAACCGTCTTAACGGAAATGTATATCACAGGGTTAACTTCACGTGACGAACAAGAAGCAGCGAACCAGCTTAACCGCCGTACCGAATTTATGATTTTACGAGATGACTACGTGCCAAAAGGCGATAAAATTGAAGATGTTGAAGTACAAGTTCCAAAACCAATTGCGGTTATTGTTGAAAGAACCGTGCCTATTACTATTGAAAATGACGTAGTTAAAGCTACTTGTATTGCTAATAATAAAACTTTCACTTTCGAACTTGCTCCGAATAGCGAAGAAATTTATATGAATTACGCTGACGCTACGAGATTTTTAAAAGAGATGATTATTACCGTTAATGATTTTGAGGATAAAGAAAACTCTATAAATCTTACTGACGGCTCCATCGTTGAAGGAAGCGCTATCTATCTCAATAACCTTAAAATCGGTGATGATACGGCAGAAAACGTAAGAGTCATTGTGAAAAAAGCATTGACATCTTCGTTTGTTATTGGCGGAGATTATATTACTGATGAATTTGGTACATATACTATTGATAGCGAACGAAATTTAATAGTTTTCGATAAATAAAAAGGACTCTCTTCCCTCTTTTATCTTTAAAAAATAGAGATAAAAAGATGAACGTAGCTTGATAAAAGCTTTTTATAGTATGAAACAATTTCTTGGTCCATTCAATAAAAACAATCCCATTTTAGTACAAATTTTGGGGGTTTGCTCGGCTTTAGCCGTAACAGCACAGCTAAAACCGGCAGTCATCATGAGTCTTTCCGTTATTGCCGTGTGTGGAGCAGGAAATTTTATAATCTCATTAATTAGAAAAACAATTCCGCCCCGCATTCGTATTATCGTACAATTAGTTATCGTTGCCGCCTTAGTTATCTTAGTTGACCAAATATTACAAGCCTTCTATTTTGAAATGAGTAAATTCCTCTCCGTCTTCGTTGGCTTAATTATTACAAATTGTATAATAATGGGACGAATTGAAGGGTTTGCCCTTTCAAATCCCCCGATTCCTTCACTTTTAGATGGGATTGCTAACGGTATAGGCTACGGAATCGTACTTGTTATTGTCGGATTTGTACGAGAACTTCTCGGCTCAGGCACTATCTGGAATCACCCCGTAATCCCTCCATCATTTTATGAAATGGGATATATTAATAACGGATTGATGATATTACCCCCGATGGCTTTAATTATTGTCGGCACCTTAATTTGGGTGCAAAATAGCATAAATCAAGAAAATTAAAAATTTATCTCTTTTTATTTCGTATTTTTGTAAAAATTTTTGTTCTTTATGAAAATTCATGACATTATCAACTTAATTGGAGGAACAGTTGTTGAAGGAAAACAGTTTCTTGATAAAGAAATTACTCATGTTTTTGCTTCCGACTTAATGAGCGATGTACTAACATTAAACACAGACGAATCTTTGTTACTCGTAACGGGATTAGCCAA
Organism: Bacteroidales bacterium; assembly: GCA_012838875.1. GTDB lineage: Bacteria > Bacteroidota > Bacteroidia > Bacteroidales > WCHB1-69 > DUOL01. Next base: position 1,940 of record DUOL01000034.1, read on the forward strand.
TTTACAAACTATTCGCACTTGTGAAATGTCTGATATTAAAACCGTTATCTTTGTTCGTGGCAAAAAAACTTCTGCCGAAATGCGAGAATTGGCAGCAGAGAATGAGATGATACTAATTGAAACGCCCTATTCGATGTACAGAACATCAGGCTTGCTGTTCCAAGCAGGAGTTTTATCACTATACTAATCAAGAAAATATGAATTTTACATATAATATAGAAGGCGGTGATTTTACCAATGCCGGAGCTCCCTCAAGTGCAGTAAAAAAAATGCTAAAGCAACTTGGAGTTAATCCGGACATTATTAAAAGAACGGTCGTGGCACTCTACGAAGCTGAGGTAAATGTCGTAGCCCACGCCTACAAGGGTACTATTACCGTTGATATAGAAGATGACAGAATTATTATAAAATTAGAAGACGAAGGTCCCGGGATTGAAGATATCAATAAGGCTATGACGGAAGGATACTCTACCGCTTCGCAAAAAGTACGTGAAATGGGATTTGGCGCCGGCATGGGCTTCCCGAATATGAAAACAAACTCCGATAAACTTACCGTTAATTCTACGCCCGGAAAAGGAACTTCAGTCGAAATTATTAACTATTTTTAGTTATGAAACAAGCTGAAACATTTCATCACGCCCTAAAATTCAAATATGACCTCTGTATCGGCTGTTCTCACTGCATCGGCGCTTGCCCCACCGCTGCGATTCACGTTGAAAAGGGAAAACCGATACTAAACCCAAACCGCTGTATAGACTGCGGTCGCTGCTACTTGGCATGCCCCGTCAGTGCGATTTATATAGAACAAGACGACTTCCAAACAATTTATAATTATAAATTCCCTATCCTTCTTGTTCCTTCCATCTTTAGCGCCCAATTCCCTGAAAAAATAAATCATAGAGCCATTGTCTCCGCTATCCACCACCTCGGATTTAAATACATTTTTGAAGTTGAAAAAAGTGTCGACATCTTAACCGATGTGATGAACAAAGCAATTATTGATAAAAACTTAGAAAGACCGATTATTTCCACCTACTGCCCTGCTGTTGTGCGACTTATACAGGTTAAATTCCCTTCACTCGTTAAAAATCTTTTCCTTGTGAAACCGCCTTTGGATATTACCGCACTTTTTATTAAACAAAAATTTACGGACGAAGGTGTAAAAGAGGAAGATATCGGCATTTTTTACGTTTCCCCTTGCGCCGCCAAAATCGCCGCTATTAAAAGTCCTGTTGGAGACGATGTATCCATGGTTGACGGCGTCATAAATATGAACTTTTTTTACAATAAAGTATATCGCACCATCAAACAAGGTACCTACCAATTAGTAGACGAAGAGTGTGCTTCTCAGAGACTCGCTTGCGATAATTTACTTTGGTCGCTTACAAAAGGAGAAATAAACTTATTGAGCCAAGGTAGAAATTTAGCTATTGACGAAATTCATAATGTCTCCGATTTTTTAGAAAAGGTTGAAAATGAAGATATTACGGATATTGATTATTTGGAATTGCGTGCTTGTGATGAAAGTTGTGCGGGTGGAATACTCTGTCCCGGAAATCGTTTCTTTGCGGCAGAGCGTCAAAAGAAAAGAGCGGAAAGTCACACTCTTATGAACACTCCGCGAAATAACGACCTGTTAAAATATGAAGAATATCTTCTGAAACACCTGAGCGTTGGCGAAGTTTTACCACGCTCGATGGAGAAACTCGACAACAATATCGCCGTTGCCATGCGCAAAATGAAAAAATCTTTTGAGCTTAATAACTATCTGCCGCAAGTTGACTGCCGAATCTGCGGCTACCAGACCTGCAAAGAGTTGGCACACGCTATCGTCAACGAAAACGCCGACTTGAAACAGTGTATTTTCATACAACGTATTCTTGAACAGACCGATAAACTCACGCCTGCTGAGGCTCTCAAGATTAACAAAGTTATCTGGGGAGAAAAAAAATTTGATAAGAATAGCCTAAAAGGAATCAATTTAGGGCATAAAGGACGCATACAATAGTATCTTTTTAATTTCTTATTTTTTAATTTTTATTTGGGCGTGCCCCCTCGCTACGCTCGGGGTCGGTCTTCGCCTACAAGTCCGCAGGAAGGAGCTATGAATAGCATAGTCGAAAAAGGAGCTTCTAAAGGCGCTCTTTTTCTCCTTGCTCTTCAAAGCTCCTTCCTTTACGGGCTTTTCGGCTGCGCCCTCACGCCGTTGAGAATGGCAAATGCCATTCTCAACGAATCAATAACCGTTAGTTGTGTGAGGCGCTTAGGTGGAAAGCCCGCAAGGGCGGAAGCCGATGGGGACGCAGCGGCAAAAAAGCGAGCTTGTAAGCTCTTTTTGCCGCTTTGCGTCCCCACGGCTTGTGCCCGCGGACTTGGAACCGGGCGCCGACCCGTGAGCGTCAGCGAACGGGGCACGCCCAAATAAAAATTAAAACTATTTTTATCTTTCTCCTTTTGGTCATCTTGGCATTCTTTAACAATTGCAGAAAATATTTGAAATTTCTTCTTTTTTTTAAGAAATAAAAGTTTAGATTAACTTTTATTAAGGAAAATTCATAAAAAATGTTAACGTAGGGTGATTTTTAACTATCTGTGTATGAGCAACCTAATATATTTGAGAGAGAAAAAGTATTAAAAAAAGTAAATCGTATTAAAAAAGATTGTATTTTTGTGCATTAATTTTTAATTTAAAAAAAACAAACTATGGCAACAGTTATTGAAAAAGTTCAAGAAATAATTGCAGAAAAATTAAGTGTTGATGCAGCGGACGTTACTCCTGAAAAAAATTTCACCAACGATTTAGGTGCAGATTCATTAGACACTGTTGAATTAATTATGGAATTTGAAAAGGAATTTGGAATTTCTATTCCCGATGATCAAGCTGAAAAGATATCAACTGTTGGAGACGCTATAAAATACATCGAAGAGAACGTAAAATAATCTCCTTATACTCTTTTAATGAATTTAAAGAGGGTTGTTATTACAGGTTTAGGTGCTGTTACTCCTATAGGTAATAATGTTTCCGACTATTGGAACTCTTTGCTTACGGGAGTAAACGGTGCTAATTTAATTACCCGTTTTGACACTGAACTTTACAAAACAAAATTTGCTTGTGAATTAAAAGGGTTTGACGTTTTAGATTATTTAGATAATAAAGAGGCGAGGAAGATGGACCCTTGCTCGCACTATGCTATTGCGGCTACTGCAGAAGCTATCGCGGATAGTCAATTAGATTTATCAAAAACGGATTTAGAACGTTTTGGGGTTATTCTCGGCACGGGAATTGGTGGTATAATCTCTGTTTCAGCAGGATTTCACGATTTTTTTGCTCAAGATAAAAATCCACGGTTTATCAGTCCGTTTTTTATTCCCAAAGTTCTTGGAGATATTACCGCCGGTATTATTTCAATAAAATATGGACTAAAAGGTCCAAATTATGCAACGACTTCCGCTTGTGCCTCGTCCGGAAATGCTATTGCTGATGCTTTTCATCTAATACAATTAGGGAAAGCAACGATGATGCTGACGGGTGGGACGGAAGCTCCTATTGTAGATTTGGGTTTAGGCGGTTTTATTGCTATGCACGCTCTTTCCACACGTAATGACGATTATCTAACGGCGTCTCGTCCTTTTGACAAAGACCGTGACGGTTTTGTCATGGGTGAGGGGGCAGGTGTGCTATTGTTAGAAGAGTATGAAAATGCTCGAGCCCGCGGGGCTAAAATATATGCAGAACTTTTGGCTGTCGGCTTGACGGCAGACGCATTCCATATTACATCTCCACCTGCAAATGGCGAAGGGGCGTACAATTCAATGAAATTGGCTATCGTTGACGCTCAACTCAACACTACGGATATTGACCATATCAACACGCACGGAACGTCAACGCCCGCCGGAGATATTGCAGAATGTAATGCTATTGCAAACCTTTTCGGGGAGCATGCTCCTAAAATGGTTATCAACTCGACCAAATCAATGACCGGGCATCTATTGGGTGCAGCAGCAGCCGTTGAAGCAATCGCTACCATATTAGCACTAAAAGAAGGAGTTATCCCCCCTACTATCAATCAATTTAACCGCGACCCCGCTATTAATCCGAATTGGAATCTTGCCGACAATAAAGCTGTAAAAAGAGATATAAATACCGCTATTTGCAACTCTTTTGGATTCGGCGGCCATAATGTATCGATGTTGTTTAAGAAATTTATATAAACTTGCGAAGATTTTTATTCACTAAACGTTATAATCCACCCATTGCTAAATTTGTAAAAACCGTTTTTGGATTTTACCCAAAACATATTCAGCTATTTGAATTAGCATGTACCCCTTCCTCTTTTAGTCAAAAAAACGAGGATAATACTCCTAATGATAACGAACGCTTAGAGTATCTTGGAGATGCTTTATTAAGTGCGATTGTCGCTGACTTCTTATTTAGAAAATATCCACTTGAAAATGAGGGAACACTAACGGAAGTTCGCTCTCGTATCGTGAATAGAGAACAGTTGAATCATTTAGCGGTTAAGATTGGACTGTGCGAATTTTTACAGCAAGAAACGCAACAGCAACCGAGTAAGTCGGTCGGTGGGAATGCCTTAGAAGCCTTTATTGCCGCTATTTATCTTGATAGAGGGTTTGAAAAAACAAAAAAAATAATAATAGAAAAATTAATTTTAACCTACTTAGATATTGATTCTATTTTTTTAGAAGATAACAATTTCAAAAGTAAAATATTGTGTTGGATTCAAAAAGAACACAAAAACTTTGAATTTAAACACACGATTATTAAGGATGAAAAAAGGAAACAGTTATACGACGTTAAATTATATATAAACGATGAGCTTTACGGAGAAGGAATGGGGTATACGATTAAAGCCGGAGAACAAGAGGCGTCAAAAAATGCGTGGGATAAAATCAATCAGGCGATTGAAGAGTGTGAACCTAACATAGATTAAAAAATATTGTATTTTTGCTCTCATAATTAAAATATTTTAAAATTACGTTTTACTTTTTAAATTTATGAGCCGTAGAGATAAACCAAGAAAAGGAGAATATAGTAAGCCTCAACAGAGACAAAAGGGGAAAAATCCTCCTCCAACGCATCCCCGTGAAAAAGGAAAGAGAAGTACAACTTCCACTGCTCCTCTGCTTCAACCGGGAGAAAAGGCAATAAACTTAAAGAAGCTACTATTTTATTATATCGGCATTTTTCTTTTCACCTTTGCCTTATACGCTAACACTTATAACCACACGTGGGTTCTTGATGACTACGGGGCGTTTAAACTCAACATTTATGTTACTAAAGGAGTTGACGGCTATAAAGATATATTAACAAAGACCTATCGGCACGGCTCGGGTTTTTACACTGATAATCTCTACCGCCCTTTTTCTCAACTCATATTTGCAACTTTATGGCAAATATCGCCCGATAATCCGGGTTTTTATCATTTAGTCAATGCTTTTTTCTATGCATTGTGTGCCGTTTTACTCTTTGCTCTACTTCGGAAAATGTTTGTCCGACAGCACCTACTTATTCCACTACTCATCACGGCACTTTATGCCGCACACCCCATGCATACCGAAGTTGTAGCAAATATCAAAGGACTTGATGATATCATGTCGCTCTTTTTCCTATTGCTCACAATGATTTTCACTCTTAGGTTTGTAGAAGCTACAAACCTGAGGAGTCGTATTTTAAACATAGTTGCTGTTTTTCTTTTCTTTTTATGTGCTTTTTTCTCAAAAGAGAATGCTATTACCATGTTGCCTATCATTCCGTTAATGATATATTTCTTTAGAAAAGCCCCTATAAAAGATTATGTTGTTGTTATTGTTGCATTACTTATTCCAACGGCTATATATCTCTACACCCGCTTCTCAATATTGAGCAATTACCCAAGCTCGAAGGATTTTACCGTTTCTATTATGGACCATTACTACTACGATTTGTATGATAAAAACATTTTCTCCTATTGGGCAACGGCAATCATGTTATTGGGAAAATATCTTCTATTATTATTTATTCCTTACGAACAAGTTTGCGATTATTCATACAGTCAGCTCCCTTTTGCCACATTTGCAAGTTGGACAACTTTACTCTCGTTAATCGTCCATTTAGGTTTATTAATTTACGCCATTTCACAAATAAAAAAGAAAAATCCCGTTGCTTTTGGTATTTTATTTTATATCTGCACAATGAGTATTTTCTCTAATTTATTTATACGAATAGGCTCCTCCTTTGCGGATAGATTTCTCTTCCTTCCCTCTTTAGGCTTTTGTATCGCTATTGTTTGTTTTATTTTTCAACTATTTAAAAATAAAGTAGGTGAGAGAGTATCTTTTTCGAAAGCAAGTAGTAAAATTATTGTTATAGGATTTGTCATAATCATAACACTCTTTTCGACTAAAACGATACTTCGTGCAGCCGATTGGGTTGACCAAATGACGCTTTTCGGAAAAGACGTACAAAAATCGGATAATAGTGCTCACATGCGTTTATACTGGGGGCTTGCTTTACGTGACAAAGGATTGGATTATAAAGATGCGAATGAAGGAGAAAAAGATTGGAATGTAATTCAAGAGAATAATAAAAAATTTATTGAGTGGACGTGGAAAGCAATAGAACAGTTTAAGAAAGGGATATCTATCTATCCTGGTTCTGCTGACTGTAACGAACAACTCGGTATAGCATACGACAATCTCTACCCTTTTTATCCTGAAGAAAAATACCGAGATACCGCCGAATATTATTATCTTAACGCTCTAAAAATTGTACCTTCGAAAGCTGCGACCAACAGTAATGTCGCAAAAATTTATTTTGACCGTGGTGAAATACAAAAAGCAAAAAAATATTATCTCTACTCCATCTTTTATGACCCTCTTTTCGCCGATGGCTACTTCAATTTAGGAAGTTCCTACGGAATGTTAGGACTTTACGACTCTTCATTTTACTATTATCGAAAATGTTTAACATTCACCCCGGATAGAGCCGAATGTTATACTTTTATGGGGCTAAATTATACCAATCTCGGCAATATTGATTCTGCCTTAGCTATGTATAAAAAAGCTATTTCCATCAATAAATACTCAAATAACGCCTATATTTTAATTGCTAAGCTCTACTTGAGCATTCAAAAATTTGACGAAGCAGAAGCAATCACTAACGATGCTTTAGAGGCAAATCCTTATAATGGGGAGGCTTATTTTATTAAAGGATTATTGAAAATTTACGGAAAAGAGACACAAGTCAAAGATTATGACGGAGCGATGGCTGATTTTTCAAAATGTATTAAATATGCTCCGGAAATTGCAGAAGCCTATGTAGAAAAAGGACGGATTTTTGATATGCGACATCAACGAGATTCGGCTCAATTTTATTACGAGATAGCTTTTAACATGAATCCGAACCTATTCGTATTAAGGAAATAATATCATTTTAAAAATAAATTAAGAATGGAAGTTACCCGTATTTTTGACCTTTTACCGCATTATGCCACTCATTTTCCAAGAGAAGATGCTCTTTGTGGAAAAGAGAACGGTGTATGGGTTCATTATAGTGTTCAGCAGTATATTGAAAAAGTGAATTATATCAGTTATGGTTTAATGCAATTGGGTATTAAAAAGGGAGATCGGCTGGCTTCAATAAGCAACAACCGCCCCGAATGGAATTTTTTAGACATGGCTATCTTGCAATTAGGGGCTGTTCACGTTCCGATATATCCGACAATTAGTGAAAATGACTATAAGTATATCTTAAACCATGCGGAAGTAAAAATGGTTTTTGTGTCGGGGTGGGAACTGCTAAGAAAAATTGAAAATATTATCAGTGAAACTCCGGCTTTAGCGGAAAACGTTTACACTTTCCGTAATTTGCGAGGTTATAAGCACCTAAACGAAATAATCAGTTTAGGTATGGCAAATCCGAGTCAACAATATTTGAGTGAGATTAAAGAACGAATCTCGCCGGACGATTTGGCGACACTCATCTATACTTCGGGTACAACGGGCAATCCCAAAGGGGTTATGTTAACACACAGCAATTTACTTAACAATGTTAAAGCTGTAACACCGATTGTTCCCATTAAACCCAACAGTAAAGTATTGAGTTATCTCCCACTTTGTCATATTTATGAGCGTATGATGTGTTACGTATGGCACTATTTAGGGATATCCATTTACTACGCTGAAAGTATAGCAACCATCGCCGACAATTTAAAAGAGGTAAAACCGGATATATTTACTTCCGTTCCCCGATTACTTGAAAAGTTTTATGATAAAATTTTGGCTGTTGGACGTAAACAGAAAGGAGTTAAAAAGAAAATATTTTTTTGGGCAGATAGCATTGCCAATAAGTATGAAATTGAAAATAGAACAAATTGGTATCAGATAAAATTGAAAATTGCCCGAAAATTAGTTCTAAGAAAATGGAAAGATGCCTTAGGGGGTGAGTTGAACGTTGTAGTCTCCGGAGGAGCCTCTATTCAACCTAAGCTATGCCGCATCTTTTGGGCCGCAGAAATTCCTGTGTTAGAAGGTTATGGGTTGACAGAGACCTCGCCTGTAGTTGGCGTAAGCAATTTCTTTAAAAATGGCGTTAAATTTGGGACGGTAGGTCCTGCTTTGCCCGGTATTGAAGTGAAGATTTCCGAAGACGGCGAAATTCTTACCCGCGGAAAATGTGTAATGAAAGGCTACTATAAAGCACCCGAATTAACAAAAGAGGCTATTGACACAGAAGGTTGGTTTCATACCGGCGACCTTGGGCAAATTGAACCGGAAGGACAAATAAAAATTACCGGAAGAAAAAAAGAGATGTTCAAAACGGCATTTGGAAAATATGTTGTGCCGACACTGATTGAAAATAAATTCAACGAAGAACCGCTCATTGACAACATCATGGTATTTGGTGAAAACAAACAATACGCCGCCGCCCTCATCGTTCCTAATTTTGCCGATTTACGCTCATGGTGCGCTAGTAAAGAGATACCCTACACTACCAACGAAGAAATGATAAAACACCCCGCCGTAATAGCGAAATTTCAAAAAATTGTCCATCACTATAACAAATTTTTCGGCGATACAGAACAAGTTAAAAGATATATCCTTATGGATTACGAATGGAGCATTCAGACAGGTGAGTTGACTCCTACACTAAAAATTAAACGAAATTTTATCTCCCAAAAATTTGGCGATAGAATGGAGAAATTATTTTCATAAAACCTAATTTGTAATTAAAAAAAATGTAATTTTGCACGCTAAAAGCCACTTTAGCTCAGTTGGTAGAGCAACGCATTCGTAATGCGTAGGTCTGCGGTTCGAGTCCGCAAAGTGGCTCATATATTATAAATTACCCCTCTTACAAGTGAAGTCCCCTATTTACTATTTTTTTACATAAAACTATTTTTAAATAAAAAAAAATAGTGTATATTTGCAAAATTAAAATAAAAGAGTTTTTACAGCTATAAATTAAATTAAAAATAGAAATGAGAAAAACAAAATTTTTATCAGTCTTATTTGTAACTGCTTTACTATTAGCAGGTTGCGGATTCGGAAAAATGATACCTCGTTATCCGGAAGTAATTGTTAAACTTGAAAATCCTGACTTAGAAAATAAGGGAGGGAAAGTGGACTACAAAGTTACCGGGTCAATTCCTGCTAAGTATATGAAGAAAAAAGCAACAATGACCATTATTCCTACCCTGATTTATGAAGGCGGAAATTATGAATTAACCCCAATTCAGTTACAAGGAGAAAAAGCCAAATCGGTTGGAACGGTAATCCCTTACAAAGCAGGTGGAACTTTTTCATCTTCAGGCTCATTTGATTACAAAGACCAATACGAAGAAGCACTTATTGTAGCAAAAGCTGAAGCTAAACTTAAGAAAAAATCACACACTTTTGACGATGTCAAATTAGGTGAAGGTATTTCAAATACAGCTTCTCGCACGGGGCTTATGCCAACATTAAAAGAAAAAAGTGACATTGGTAACGGCACTAATATTATCCTTGGCAGTCATCAATACAAACCGGAATTCGCTACAAAAACAGGGGTCATCTATTTTGAAGTTAATAGATACAACCTCAACATGAATTTAAAATTAAACAAAGAGCAAGCCGCAAAAGATGTTGTTCAACAATTCATTGATTTTATTGCGGAAGGTCATGTAATTGATAAAATAGTAGTTACGGGTTGGGCATCACCGGAAGGCGAAGAATCAAGAAATCAAGATTTATCTAAAAATCGTACTGCCGAAGGCGAAAAATGGTTCAATAAACAATTTGAAAATTATCTAAAAGATTATGCAAAACAGAATAATCTTAAATATAAAGATATGCCTAAGCCGGAACTCGTTATCCAAACAAAAGCCGCAGGAGAAGATTGGAGCGGTTTTGAAAAAGCTGTCGAAAAATCATCAATCGCTGAAAAAAATCAAATTCTCAACGTTGTTCGTTCACAAAATAGCAGCGAAATGAAAGAACAAAAGATTAGAGAAATGACTGACATCTACAACGAAATTAAAGAGATGATTTTACCTCCGTTAAGACGAGTGGAAGTAGCTATGACCTGCAACATGAATAATTTTAATGATAAAGAAATTGCCGAATTAGTTAAAACGAACCCTGACACGCTGAAACTTGAAGAGAGATTATACGGTGCTTTTATGACACAAAAACTTAATGAAAAAGCAATTATTTATCAAGCTATTACTGAAACCGAAGAGTATCAAACGGACTGGAGAGCTTATAATAATTTAGGTGCTTTACAACTAAACTCCTATTTAGAAAATGGAAACATAGATGATTTGGAAAAAGCTAAAACTAATCTGAATAAAGCTAATGCCGTTTCTCCAAGTAATGGAATCGTCCTCAACAATTTAGCTATTACTGAATTTCTAATGGGGAATCGTGATATTGCAATAACCCATTTCCAAGAATCTAAAAATGCAACAATAGAACCTATTAATCAAAATTACAATTTAGCTCTTTTAAACATTGCGTCCGGCGACTATGCTGGTGCAAAACAGATGATGAATAATAAGAATTGCGACTATAACATGGCATTAGTTCAACTCCTAGAAAAGAACTATACCGCAGCTAAAACGTCTTTAGATTGTATCCAAAATAAAGATGCTAAGGTTTATTATTTACAAGCTGTTTTAGCCGCTAGAACTAATAATGCAAACGATGTTATTGCTAATCTCAAAGAAGCTATTGCACGAGACGCTTCCTATAAAGCTACGGCAAAAAAAGATGCAGAGTTTAAGAAATTCAGAAAATCGAGCGAATTTCAAGCTCTCATAAAATAAAAATAGAATGAAAAATAAAAGGGGTTAACATAACAGTTTCCCCTTTTATTTTATAATAAAACAGGTAATAATGAGTAAAGTAAAAAACTTAGGTCTTGACAATTCATTATTAAATGAATTTCTGGGAGAACTTCGCAATGTTAACATACAACAAGATAGTTTACGATTTCGAAAAAATTTAGAACGAATCGGGTCGATTTTTGCTTATGAAATTAGTAAAACGATGCAGTACAAAACGCAGGATATTACAACACCACTTGGCGTTTCGACCATGAATATACTACAAGAACAGCCTATTTTAGCTACTATCCTTCGAGCTGGATTGCCCGTTCACCAAGGATTATTAAATTTTTTCGACCGTTCTGAAAACGCTTTCATCGCCGCTTACCGTAAACATCATCAAGATTCTTCTTTCGAAATACAACTACATTACATGAGTGGACCTCGCCTACAGGATAAAATCCTTATTTTGTCAGACCCGATGATTGCAAGTGGAAAATCTATGTTACTGGCTTTCGATGAACTATTACATAATGGGAAACCAAAACATACACATTTTGTTTCAATTATTGCAAGTACACAAGGCATTGAATATATGGAGAAAAATCTACGCTCCGTTAATTGTACAATTTGGGTTGGAGCCATTGATGAAGAATTAACAGCGCAATCTTATATCGTTCCCGGACTTGGAGACGCCGGAGATCTTGCTTTCGGAGAAAAACTTGATGAATAATCCCTACTAGATTTATGCCATTTTGGCAGATTTCCTCTCAGCAATTTATCATTAAACTATTAATAGCTAATGATTGACCAAAATAAAAATTTATTTTGGTTCTTGGTAGTTAAATAGAAAATTACGAATACTTTACATTATACAGTAACTTACAACTCTTTTAAAATAGAGATAGATTTAAAAAAGTCAGATTTTAATTCCCATAAATTATATTTGGCACAATAATTGATGTTAAATATAATGAAAAGAAAAAACTATTTAAAAATATAATAAAAAGAAAAAATTATGGGAAAAATAATTGGAATTGACTTAGGAACTACAAATTCGTGCGTATCGGTAATGGAAGGGAATGAACCCGTTGTTATTCCGAACAGCGAAGGTAGAAGAACTACGCCATCTATCGTGGCTTTTGTAGGTGATAATGAAAGAAAGGTCGGAGATCCGGCAAAACGACAAGCTATTACCAATCCGACTAAAACGATATATTCTATCAAACGTTTTATGGGAGAAACCTACGATAGAATGAAAGATGAAATAGCAAAAATGCCGTTTGTGGTCGAAAGAGCGTCAAATAATATGACAAAAATAAAAATTGACGATCGCTCATACACAATGCAGGAAATCTCAGCTATGGTTTTGCAAAAAATGAAAAAAACTGCCGAAGACTATCTTGGTCAAGAGGTAACCGAAGCCGTTATCACGGTTCCCGCTTACTTTAGCGACTCTCAGCGCCAAGCAACTAAAGAAGCCGGCGAAATTGCAGGACTTACCGTGAAGAGAATTATTAATGAACCTACCGCCGCCGCTCTTGCGTATGGTCTTGACAAAAAGAAAAACGATAGTAAAATTGCCGTTTTTGACCTCGGTGGCGGAACGTTTGATATCTCTATCCTCGAACTTGGCGACGGCGTTTTTGAAGTGAAATCGACTAACGGAGATACTCACTTAGGCGGAGACGACTTTGACCACGCTATTATCGACTGGTTAGCCGAAGAGTTTAAAAATGATTTTAATGTTGACTTGAGAAAAGATGCAATGGCTTTACAACGTCTGAAAGAAGCCGCTGAAAAAGCTAAAATTGAACTTTCAAGCTCTACTTCAACAGAGATAAATCTTCCTTATATTATGCCTATTGACGGAATACCGCAACACTTGGTGAAAACATTGTCACGTTCGCAATTTGAACAGATGACTGACAAACTGATACAAGCTACTATCGAACCTTGCCGCAAAGCATTAAATGACGCCGGATATAAACCATCGGATATTGACGAAGTGATTTTAGTCGGTGGCTCAACCCGTATTCCCGCCATTCAAAAAGTGGTAGAAGATTTCTTTGGAAAATCTCCTTCAAAAGGAGTAAATCCTGACGAAGTGGTAGCTATCGGTGCGGCTATTCAAGGCGGAATCCTAAGCGGAGACGTGAAAGACATTCTGTTATTAGACGTTACGCCACTTTCACTCGGATTGGAAACATTGGGCGGAGTGATGACCAGACTTATCGAAGCAAACACAACTATTCCTACAAAGAAAACGGAAACGTTTACTACTGCTGCTGATAATCAAACTTCCGTAGAAATTCACGTGCTACAGGGCGAACGCCCCATGGCAAGTCAAAATAAGAGCATCGGACGTTTTCACTTAGACGGTATTCCACCGGCAATGAGAGGAGTTCCTCAAATTGAAGTAACGTTTGACATTGACTCTAACGGTATTTTAAATGTAACAGCTAAAGATAAAGCAAGCGGAAAAGAACAAAAAATACGTATTGAAGCCTCCTCAGGATTGAGCGATGACGAAATTAAAAGAATGAAAGCAGAAGCCGAAGCAAACGCCGAAGCCGATAAAAAGCAAAAAGAGGAAATCGATAAACTTAACGCTGCCGACTCCTTAGTTTTTAATACCGAAAAACAGCTAAAAGAATTTGGCGATAAGATTCCTGCTGACAAGAAAACAGCGATAGAAGAAGCTAAGAACAAACTTCGTGACGCACATACAAATAAAGATTTCGCAGCTATGGAAAGTGCAACCGCTGAACTACAAACGGCATGGCAAGCGGCATCGCAAGATATGTACGCGAACCCTAACGCCGGCGGCGAAACCTCGCAAGGAGGAGACACTTACACTAATGAAAATAACTCTCAATCACAAGGTGATAATAACCAAGACGTTACCGATGTGGATTTTGAAGAGGTAAAATAAAACTTTAAGGGTTGATTTTATAAATAAAAAGCTCCCGATTGAAAGAGATTTCAGTTGGGAGCTTAATTTTTATATATATTTGCACTTTCATTTTATTTAAAAATTAAAATTTATAATTATGAAGAAAACTTTTACTTTATTATTAGTTTTAACTTTTCTCGTTGGAGGTTTAACTAATGCGCAAAATCAAAGCAGTTTGTCGACAAATTCAAACCCTAATACAAAAGGCACTAAAGCTATTACAGAAGCAACCATTACCAGCTCAAGCAATTGGATTAATGGAACACAAATTTTGGAGTTTACTATGACATACGCTCATGGAGACGAATACCTTGACGGCTTAGAAATGGTATTTCCTGCAGGTATGGTTCCTAATGTAACCGGTACAAGCGACCCACTTACCACACCAGACGGCTGCGGCGGTGCTCACTTAAATTTAGCCGCTAACGGGCAAACCTTATTTTGGGGTATAAATACAAGTAGCGGGTGTGGAGCGTACCAAGGCGGAACTTTTGACTTCCAAGTTACGGTTACAAATACAGGACTTGCTGGTGACCAAACGATTAACTATACTGTTTTTGGTGACGGCTCCGGCAGTGAGCCACATCTTGTAACCGGGAGCATTACCATTCCCAAAAGACCGGAACATGATTTAGGAATTGTTGCTATTTCCCCTAAGTTCTCACGAAACGGTTATATGGTAACCCCCAAAGTTACTCTTCAAAATAACGGACAAAATAATGAAAACAATTGGTCTTTAACCTTAACTGATGGCGGCTCTTATACAAGCACCGTTTCAAATATTAATATTTTAGTCGGAGAATCTCAAATTATTGATATGGATAACTGGAGTCCGGCTGAAGGCAATCACTTATTAGCTGCAACATTAACTATGACAAATGATGAAAACGCCGCTAATGACACCTTAACACAAACTGTTAGCGTGGGCGACTTTACTATCGCTTTTGCGTGGAACGTATATCACAAAGGAAGTGGAGGAGCATCAGGCAAAGGACCTGTTAATGTTGTACTTGAGACCGGTGCGATGGCTCAAATTGCTATTGATGCAGAGGGTTTTGTCGCCGGCGCCGATTACGTAGGTGAGGAAATTTACGGTACCCGGTATGGACACCCTAATTATACTTTTGTTAAAATTGACCCGATAACGGGAATAGCTACAAATATTAGCGAAGTTACACCTACTTTAACCGGGTTTGCTTATGATGTAACTACAGAAACCGCTTATGTTATAGATTTTATGGGTATGCTAAGTACTATTGATCTTGAAACCGGCACCATGACTAATATTGGCGGCGACTACACCAAGGTAATGGGTTTAGCATGCGACGCCGAGGGTAATTTGTTTGCCATTTCAAATGATGACCACCTTGCACGTATTGATAAAACTACCGGAGAACATACATTAATTGGAGATTTAGGCATAAACATAAATCAAGCTCAAGATATTGCTTTCGACAGAATCAATAATATTTTATATGGTGCTTTATACGTTGAAACAGATGTACCGTATACATATTCAGGGGGTATTTATACGATTAATACGACAACCGGCGCTGCTACTTTGGTTGTTGAAGTATTTGACCAGTTAGCAGGATTGGCAATTCCTTACATCTTGCATGGAGAGCCGCAAACTGTTTCGGAAATTCATACGAACCAAGTTACGGTATATCCAAATCCGTCTAATGGTATAATCAATGTTCAAGTTAGTGAAAAATCCATTATTACCTTGGTCGATTTGACAGGTAGAGTTATCGCTACATACCAAGTTAACGGTAACGAGACAGTAAGTTTCAACCAAA
>DUOL01000221.1 GCA_012838875.1 Bacteroidales bacterium
CGCGGCGGCAAAAAAGCGAGCTTGTAAGCTCTTTTTGCCGCCTTGCGTCCCCACGGCTTGTGCCCGCGGACTTGGAACCGGGCGCCGACCCCGAGCATAGCGAGGGGACACGCCCTAATTAAAATTAAAAATGTAAAGAAAATGATTCTCTTAATCATACTATTTTCTAACATTGGCATGTTGATAATCTTTTTTGGTAGCAACATTAAAAAAATAAAAAATTCTTACCTTTGTTGTTCGTATTTTGTCCACCCCGTTTTTTTGTAGTATTGAGGAATGAAAATTACTAATAATAGAGTTGTTAAGTCAGGAAATAAGAAAGGTAAGAGGCTGACACACAAGAGTGTGGCAAAAAAGAGGCGTGGCTCCGGCGGAAGAAACACTTCCCGAAAAAAGAAGCGTACGAGCAGTATCCGTTCTTTTTTTGCGTTCTTTAAGAATGAAAAAGTTATTAAAGTTTATGGGGTTCTACTGCTTGCTTTTTCGGTTCTGCTATTAGTATCGCTACTTTCTTATTTTTTCCATCATACGACTGACGATTTCTTTGTGCGGACTTCGTCGGTGCCGCCGGGAAATATAGCCCGTGGTGTGGGCGCTCATCTATCCTATTTTTTCATTAATTTTACCTTTGGGGTGGCGGCACTCGGTTTTGTTTTTCTCTTTTTTATTTATGGACTGAAACTTATCGGGATAGAGTTGAAAATGAAAGAAAAATCACTTTCCTTAGTTAAGATAACCATTACCACACTTTTGACTATGGCATGGATATCTCTTTTTCTCGGTTTTTGGGTTTTTGATACGGGAAATGAATTTATTGCAGGGAGTTTCGGATTATTTACTTCGCAATATCTACTCTCTACGACCGGCAAATTTGTTACTTTTTTAATTGTAACTGTCCTTTTATTAACGATTTTGATACTTTGTTACCAATTTTCAATAAAACGTTTTTTACTTCTATTTGTGTCGTTTTTTAAATATTTGTTTTCAAAATTTAAGAGAAAAGAGAGGAAAATAAAGGATAAAACAACTGTCCCGATATCCTCTAATGTCGCTACGGCGGAACGTCAGGAGTTGCCGGGTTTGTACATGGAAGAACGAAATAGCCTGAATTCGGGTATTAACGAAGAGCTTTATGATTTTGAAAGTGAAGTTGAAGAAAAAGAGACGACCGATAAGCCCGTGCGTAAAGATGTTGATTTTGAAATTATTGAAGCAGAATCAATAGCGGCGACAATGGAAGAAGATGATGAGGAGGTTGAGGAGGAGTTGGAAAACAGCGTTGTTCCACTTGAGCCGTACGAACCTCGAAAGGATTTATCGGCTTATCAATTTCCGATTCCCGAGTTGTTAAAGGATTATACAAGCATTTCCGTTAATGAAGATATAAAGTTAGCGGAGTTGCGGGAAAATAAAGAGCGAATTGAGAGTACGCTCAATAGTTTTAAGATTGAGATTACTAAAATTACGGCAATTATCGGACCGACCGTTACGTTGTATGAAATTGTGCCGGCGGAAGGAATTAGAATTAGTAAAATTAAAAATTTAGAGAATGACATTGCGTTGAATTTGGCGGCTCTTGGCATACGTATTATTGCACCGATACCCGGCAAAGGAACCATAGGGATAGAGGTGCCGAATAAAACGCCGAATATCGTCTCTATGAAAGAGATTATTGTTTCTGAGAAATTTCAAAGTAATAAATTTGAACTGCCGATAGGTCTGGGCAAAACAATTAGTAATGAGCCTTTTGTGGTGGATTTAGTTAAGATGCCTCACCTTTTGATGGCGGGAGCAACCGGACAAGGGAAATCGGTGGGATTAAATGCGATAATCACTTCGTTACTATATAAAAAACATCCTTCGGAGTTGAAGCTCGTTTTAATTGACCCGAAAAAAGTTGAATTTCCGCTCTATTCTAACATTGAGAAACATTTTTTAGCTAAATTACCTGACGAAGAGGAGCCAATAATAACAGACACTAAAAAGGTTATTCGTACTCTTAACTCACTCTGCATAGAGATGGATAACCGTTACGAGCTTTTAAAATTGGCAAAAGTTAGGAATATTAAGGAGTATAATACGAAGTTTTGTCGCCGTGAGCTTTCTCCGACTAACGGGCATCGTTATTTGCCTTATATTGTTTTGATTATTGATGAGTTTGGCGATTTAATTATGACGGCGGGACGTGAGGTTGAGCATCCGTTGGCGAGGTTAGCGCAGTTGGCACGAGCTATTGGAATACATCTTATTATTGCTACGCAGCGTCCTTCGGTGAAAATTATCAGCGGAAATATTAAAGCAAACTTCCCCGCCCGCGTGGCTTTTCGTGTCTCCTCACGTATTGACTCGCAAACTATTCTTGATACTACCGGTGCCGACCAATTGGTAGGAAAAGGTGATATGCTCCTTTCTACGGGAAGTGATTTGTTACGCCTTCAATGTGCCTTCGTAGATACGCCGGAAGTGGAGAGCGTTACCAATTATATTGCCGAACAGCAATCTTATCCCGAAGCTTATATGCTACCCGAATATGCCGATAGTGATGATAGTTTTGATAGTGACGATTCGTTATCAAGCGATAAACTGGATCCTTGTTTTATGGATGCGGCAACGCTGATTGTGCAAAATCAACAAGGATCGACTTCACTTATACAACGAAGAATGAACCTGGGCTATAACCGTGCAGGCCGAATTATGGACCAATTGGAAGAGTTCGGCATCGTCGGTCCTCCCAATGGAAGTAAAGCGAGAGACGTGAAAGTGCAAACACTGGAAGAGTTACGCATTATTTTTGATAAAATCGGACTGCTTTAATCAAGATTTTCCTTATATTCTTTCATCGCTTTCGGGAAATCACGCCATGCCCATTTATCTATTACTACTCCGCCTCGTAATAAGATTAACCCGGGATTTGAATGTATGGCATCACGAACCATAAAAGGGCCTTTAATCGGGTCAATCGTATTGGTATAGATGGGGAAATTGAGCGCATGTTGTTTGCTAAACTCGCTAATCTCTTCAATAGACGAGTTAGTCAATCCTACAAAGTCATAACCTCTGACATGGCAAGTATCAATTAAATCTTTTAATGCTGTTTGCTGAACTCCTTTAACATTAACTTCATCTAAGTTATGCATGAAAAGGATATAGAGCGGGTTCTGGTTATTTTCATTTAAAAGCTCGAACGAGTGTTCTCCTCCTGTGGAATCTACCATCGCAAATCCCTGCAACGGAGCTCTTTTTATCTCTTTTATGGTGCTGTCTTTGCGTTCAACAAAGCAGTACTCCGCATCAAAATTGAGGTTCTTATCATAAATATCCATGAGCTCATCAGTAGTTAGATAAATCATTGAACTGTCGGCTTTATTTTGATAAATGTAAAGTAGCTCTTTTTCAGCCGGTTGGTCAACAAAAAGCGTGTCAATGCGATTGCCTACTTTCCAGTCGCCAAAGTCAATTAACGGTAAATGACGATAGGCAACAACTTGTACAATACAAACGATTAGAACTCCGATTGTCGTTAATGACCATTGTCCAAGTTCCGTGAGGCGAATATCGGGGATTCTCTTTCTTTTATAAAAGATAATTAGTGTAGGAATTATGATAACTACATTCTTCAGGAATGTTTGTAAATTACTTAACTCTATTGCTTGCCCGAAGCATCCGCAATCTTTAACTACGCCGAAATCGTATCCGTAATTTGTTTCAAGATGTTCGGCTACGGCTAACCAAAGAGTTAGTAGTAGGAAAAATCCCATGAAAAGTAGGTAGATAGTAGATGTAAACTTTACTTTTACACGGAAAAGAAGCATAAACCCTAATGTAAACTCCACAATATTAAGGCATACTCCAAAAAACATGGAAAGAGGGTGTAAAAAGCCGAGACCAAAAGAGATAAAGTACTCGTCCATTTTTATTGCAGACGCTACAGGGTCAATAGCTTTAGATAATCCTGAAAAGATAAATAGAATTGCTAATAAAATTCTTATAATTTTCACCCAAATTTCCTCTTTTTGTTTTCTCATAATCCTTATTTTTTAGTGTTGAAAAAAATTATATTAAATTTCTTCTTCTTTTTCTATTAAAAGTCTTATTAATGCAAAAACAGCGTAATTGATAATGTCGTAATAGTTAGCGTCTAAACCTTCGGAGACAAGAGTTTCTCCTTTATTATCTTCTATCTGTTTGATACGTAATAACTTCATTAAGATAATATCCGTTAATGAAGAGATTCTCATTTTTCTCCAAGCTTCTCCATAATCGTGATTTTTGTCCATCATAAGCATTTTTGCTTGGTTCAGATATTTCGTAAAAAGTGAAATAGCTTGGTCGGACGGCATTAGATCTTCCATTGTTTCGGCAACTCCCACTTCCAGTTGGATGAGTGCCATAGCGGAATAGTTAACAATGCCTATAAATTCAGGAATGATGCCCTCATCAACTTTTTTAACGCCCGTTTGTTCTATATTGCGAATTCGTTGTGCTTTAATGTAAATTTGGTCAGTCAGTGAAGAGACACGCAAAATTCTCCACGCCGTGCCGTAGTCAATAGTCTTTTTTGAAAAAAGAGAAATACATTGTTGTGCGACTAAATCAAATTCCTCAGCTGTATGTTCCATATAGATTTTATTCTTTAACTATTTTTTTAATGAAAGATTGATTATTTACATTCGTTATTTTGAGAAAATAAACTCCGGAGCTAAGATTGTTTAAATTGACAATCAAATTGTTATCATTAATATTAGTTTCTATTTTCACTGTTTTCCCCATCATATCAAATAATTCAATTCTATTTATAGCGTCATTGGAATTAATAACGGTATATTCACTTGCGGGGTTCGGATAAATTGTAATATTACTATCGTGATGATTGATAGATAGTGGGGTTAGATGTAAATATTCAAAATAGGTTTTATAATTTTGTGCGGACGCTGTCAGTTCTATGTGGGGGGAGTAGTTTAGAGGCGGGAAATTCAACTCTACGTCTCCGTTTTCATCAGTAAATCCGGCGGCTATCAGTTCTAAATTGTCGGTTATTGCTACGTAGGCATACGGTACGGTATTCACTTGTAACGAAGTCATGCCGTTAAAAAGTGCTGAGTGCGTTACGGTCATCACATCGGGTTGTGTTAGCCACAGCGTAGTTGAGGGGTCGCCCATCAGATGATAAATTTCCCAATAATAATTTTTTTCTGCACTTGATGAAGACTCTACACCTAAATTTCCTGCTGTTATCATTCCGCCTAATGTAGTGAACCATGAAGAATAGGGCTCGTTATGTGTGTGAAATAGTCGGTCGTACATTCCCAAGTTAGCGGGGTCATAACTCATATTAGCATTTATTTCGTTGCGTAAACCAACTGCCCAATAAACATCTTCGTCCCAATAGGTGTTATTGGAGGCTCCAATGTAGGCTAAAGCTCCTTTTTTCTGTGCTCTGACGAGTGATTCTCCAAAACTTGTTTCATCAAATTTGTTACTTAGGCAGCAATTGCCAATCATTAGACCATATTTATTTTCATTTTGCATATTGGTAATTTGCGAAGCCTTAAATACGGGGTCGCACCATTCAGTAACATCACCATGAGCCGTATAATTAGCAAAGCCCACGCCTTCACCGATTTCCGTTCTTATTTCAGCGTCTTGTGAGCTACAATTATAGTTATGTTTGTGGATAGTTGTGTAGCCGTATTCGGGAGTGAAATAATTTGAAGAGATATAGTTGATTTGACCGTCTGCATGTGTTTGTGACCAATAATTGTCGGTACCGGCAATTAATACTGCTTTATCCAAATAGGACGGGTCGGGCATGGAAAGCTGTTCATACATTAATGTTTTTTCAATTTGCGGTGTTAACTCTGCAATGGAATTTGCCGAAAATCTACCGTAATAACAATCGGGTAAATAATCTCCCTCTGTCCATGTAAAATAATATAAATCGCTAGGGTGACTCGTAGGCCACCAGCCGCCTGTTGAAATTTCTTTTGCAGGAATCTGAGCAACATCACCAACTAAAAGGACAAAAGTGGGGGCGGGGTTTTCGGGGGTCGCATTAGTGTAAAATGAATGAATATAGTTCTCAATTGAATTATAATCTGTCCCAACATTGGGGTCATCCGTATAACCGACTTCAACTATATAACCCTTTCTTTTTTTCCAAGCGATAAACTCGTCTAATTGATTGCGAAAAGAAGAGTGCGAAACGATAAGATATTTAATAGGAATAGTATTAAACTCATTTTTACTGCGGGAAGAAAATGGATTAATAACCGGTAAGTCTGTGAAAAGATGATTGGTATGCAACCTTTTCATCTCCTCTGTTGCGGCGACATCAGCATTTTTAAATGTAATCTCTACATCAATTTTATTATAAATTTTAAATTCGTTAGTAACAGGATTATATTTAATAGGAGAAACATAAAGCGTTGCCATATTAGTGTTTCTTAGAACTCCGATTTTTTCAACTTTTACTAAAGGTTGTCCATAAAATTCATTCGTAGAATAAGTTGCATTGTTCTTGGCGAAATCTCTTTTCCCTTTAAAAGATTTTGGATAAGAGGGTTGAGCCGGCAATAATGGCTCTCTAATCCCTATTTCATATCCTGAAATAGTTCTTTCTTCCTGATAACTATAATTGAGGATAATATCGTCACAAAGCGGAATTTCAATTATCTTAACCAATTCGGGAAGTATCGGATTGCCGACATCTCGTGAAGCGTAATAGCCGTCCATAAATAAACGAGTATATGTATCGGCTCCCTCCTGAACCAATTCATATTTCAAATTATCAGTAGTAAATGAAATTGAAATTTTGTCAAAATTGTTCTTGGAAATTGTGTAATTACCGGTTGAAGTAACCTGTGCATTTAATAAATTCCCTATTAAAAGAGGAAATAATAAAAATTTAAAAATAACTTTTTGCATAAATTAATTTTGTTTTATAAATTTTTGATGATAAATTTTATTTAGATTGTCGGTGGCTTTAATGATATATAAGCCTGATGCTAAATGATTTACATTTAATGTAATTGGCTTGTTATTGATGTTTTGAGTTTCAAAGATAACCTTTCCGGTTATATCCATTATTTCAATCCTCTTTAATTCTTGTTCCAAGCTAAGAGTAAGCCATTGATTGGTCGGGTTTGGATAAATGCTGAGTTGTTGCGTATTATTCTGATTAATAGACGAAGAGTTATTGGTAATTGTACTACTTATCAAAGTTTGAACAAGGTATTGTCCTTTAACTAAATCATGATTGAAAATTATAACATGCCCGTCCGGAATATTGGCATCAAAGTTAATGGTGAACGTAGTCGTGTCGTATTCTCCCACATTCATTATTGCAATAGTTTGTGTCCCATTAAGAATTGTAACGAGCGAATCATTTGTATTGAGTCTTGAAGTTACATTTTCAATATTGATTGACCCGATATTGGAGTGAATAAAACGAAGTTCATACGTTTCATTTGGATTAATGATACCGTCTCCGTTTCCATTAATTTCAAACCAGTCATATCGAACTAAAGCAGGGTTTGGGGCTTTTCCTATGACATTTAGTACAATGGTATCGGTTGCGTTGTTGTTATAATGAACAATAAATTTGAAAGGAATCGTTGTTTGGTCTGCAAAATAGTTCTCTAATGATACAGTGAATGAAGGCGTAAAACGAACGGAATCTCCTACGGCAAGGGTTGAAATTGACGAGTCAATAAAGTTA
The DNA here is from genome assembly GCA_012838875.1 of Bacteroidales bacterium. GTDB lineage: Bacteria > Bacteroidota > Bacteroidia > Bacteroidales > WCHB1-69 > DUOL01. The sequence continues at coordinate 7,718 of DUOL01000221.1, forward strand.
TTTATAATTACGTATGGGGACGGGGATTGTACTTCGCACCACATATTTTCCGCTAAACTATCTCCAATATTGCGTAAAGTGAGGTCAAAAGTCAGCGGTGCTCCGATTTCAGGAATTATTCCACTTTGTAGTTGAGCATTTGTGAAAATAACATTTGGACGAGGTGTTTCATTCAATGGAATAGTACCTGCTGTTGGGAATTTAATAAAATCAAGCCATGCGCAGTCGGAGCCGTCTGAGGCATATTGATCTTTCGCATAACGAAATATGAAGCTATGTGTGCCTGCCGAAATAGGGTAGGATGCACGTGTCCAAGCCATCTCTCCGGAGTAAGCTTCTACTATGGCACTATCTATATAGACTACTAATCCGTCATATCCTGCTTCAGAAGAGATTTTTCGATAAAAAGTCAAAGAGTCGTCAACGGTAGAAGTCCACATAATAGAGAGATAAGAACTTCTGTTATTCCCTAATGACTGCTTTGAACGTGCCGAATAAGTTCCTTCAAATACATTGGAAGTAGTGATATACCAGGGATAAGTGCCATGTTCCCAAGCAAATGAGTTGAAATTATTAGTTTCAAAATCTTCCATCGCTTTTCCAATGAAAATGTAGAACGTATCAAGTAGTTGATAATTAGAGTTGTACAACCTATGATAGAAGGGGATAAGTGTTCCATCGGGTACTGCAGGGTCAATGTTGATGGAAAACTCAGTATTAATAGTTGCTCCTTTGTTGATTGTGTCAACCGGAGTGCTTGCCGGTGTGATAGAAACTAAAGAGTAGTAAGTCTGTAAATTTGACGTAACGTTAGTAATATCAAGATGACCGTTATTTTGATTAAAAATTTTCAGTTTAACACTTTCTCCGGGATCCACGTTAACATCTCCGTTACCGGTAATTTCCGTAACGGTGTATTGAGTGCGAATCAAGTTCGGACTATTTATTTTGATTGAAAAATTATAGCTTTGTGATTGATTAACATCATAATATACTGTAACTACCAAGGGAATTTCCGTTTGGTCGGGTACGCGTATAGCAATTTGTCCGGTAAAGGCGACTTGTAATAGCTGTTGTTGACCGGTGCCCAAAACAGCAAGTGAATCTTGAGACTGAATTAGAGTCAAATAGGGTGAATTTTCAACTATTTCAACACGTACATTGTGTGCATCGCTAACGCCGACGTTGCTCAATGAAATGTCCCAATTAATCATCGTCCCTGCGTCCGGGCTACTGCCGTTGGATAATGGGAGGGAATCAACCACTACGTATGGACCGGCAGGTACAATAACTTGTATTTGCTGGAAATAGGTTCGATAGTGTTGGGCGGAAGCTGTGAGTTCATAATTGCCGGGAGTAGTTAACGGAGCAAAAGATAGAGTTACATTACCGGTGGCATCGGCAAAGCCGGCAGCTATTAAATTGACGGAAGGGTCCGTTAACGCAACATAAGCATGCGGAACCGCCTGCACTTGCAAGGTCGTAGTGCCGACAAAAAGAGTATTGTTTGCAGTAACTTGCATAATGTCAGGTTGTGAAAGCCAAGTCATAACAGAAGGGTCCCCCATCAAATGGTAGATTTCCCAATAATAGGTTTTTAATGATGAACTCGATGAGTGGACAGCCATATTTCCTGCCATCATCATTGAGGCGTTCGTTATATACCAATCTGCATACGGCTCATTATGCGTATGAAACAGCCTATCGTAAGCCCCTAAATTGTTAACATCGTAGTTAGGAACGGTTCCACTATTTCCTATACTTCGCAAGCCTACTGCCCAATAGTAATCTTCATTCCAATAAGTGCTGTTTGAACCGCCAATATAACCTACGGCACCGGAAAAGTTGCCTTTTCTTAGTACTGCTTCGCCAAAACATTCACTTTCATCAAATTTATTGGATAAACAACAGTTCCCTATCATTAATCCCATTTTTTCTACATTGGTCATGGCGGATACATCGTTTAAAGAGAATTGCGGATCTCCCCACATATTATAGTTGCAATGGGCGGTATAATTGGCATATCCTACACCGCTTTTAAGTAAATTAGCAATAACTGACGTATTAGTAGACGCGTGCGGATTATAAAATGCATCAACTGTCGTATAGCCGTTGCTACTGTTTAAATATTCATTAGTAAGGTAATGAATAACGGGATTGCCGTGAGTGTAACCGTAATCACCCGACATTCCTCGGTCAACGCCGGCAATGGCTACGGCTTTATCCAAATAGCTCGGGTCTGTCATGGTGTATTGCTCATACATTAAAGTTTTTTCAATTTGAGGGGTCAGCTGCGACAGGTTTTGTGCGGAAAAACGTCCGTAATAACAGTCCGGAATAACATCATCGCCCGTCCATGTGAAATAGTAAAGGTCGGTAACGTGACTGCCTGCATTTCCCGAAAAAGCAGGAACTTGCTGTACGTCCCCAACTAATAAAACATACAAAGGAGCCGGATTTTCCGGGGTTGCGTCGTTGTAATGAGAACGTATAAAATTACCAATCGAAGTCGTCGTTGTCCCCACATTTGCCTCATCGGTATAGCCGATTTCAACTATAAACCCTTTCCGCTTTTTCCATGCAATAAATTGGTCTAACTCGCCCCGAAATGAAGAGTGGGCAACAATTAAATACTTAATGGGTGCTGCCGTTAAAGCATCACGCTGATGAGAGATGGGATTGATAACCAAAGAATTACCGTTAAAAGAAGGGGCGTTGTGCAACTCTTTCATCTGTTGCGTGGCACCAATATTGGGACGATAAAAAGTGATTTCTATCTCAACTTCGGTGTAAATAATAACTTCCTGTGTTACAGGATTATATTTTATGGGTGAAAAATAGAGCGTAGCTAAATTGATGTTTCGAGCCACTCCGCTTTTCTTTACTTCTACCAAGTCATCTCCGTAAAAAGAGTTTTGTGAATAGCAATTTTCATTAATTACGAGCGAAAATGGTCCTTCGTCGGATTTGGAACGAGAAGGCTGAGCAGGATAAATCGCATGCTGCTGAGATAACGATTGATGAACGCTATCTTTGGAAAGTATACGCACGCGAATACCATCGCATAGAGGCACTTCAAGCATTTTTATTAAAGTGGGAAGCTCGGGATTCCCTATCGAAGAAGAAGGATAAAACCCATCAATAGAAAGCCGCGTAAATAAACCCCTGTCGGTTTGTATCTCACTAAATCCCAAACTGTTTATGTCAGTGGTTAATGAAAGTTGAATTTTTTCATACCCATTTTGAATAATTCGATAATTGTTGTCGGTTTGGGCGGTTGAATGAAAAACAAGAAGCGATAAAATTGAAAGAAAAATATTTTTGAAAATTTTCATAGTTGTAAATTTGTTACAAAACGTTTTAATTTATGTCAATTTCAATTAAAAACAGATATATATTTTAGCGATACAAAAATATAAAAAAAAATGATGTAACTTTGCAAAAAAACAATCTTAAAATAATCTTATAATTATGAAGACAGATAGAAAAACGATATGTTCAATTTCAACGCCACAAGGCGTAGGAGCTATAGCCGTAATTCGTATTTCGGGAGATGAAGCCTTTACTATTGCGGCAAAACTTTTCCCGACCTCTTTTTCATTTTTAAAGTTAAAAGAGAATGTTTGTAAATATGCGGAAGTTTTTGAAAATGAACGACTTATAGATCAAGTAATGGTTGTGAAATTTAAAGCCCCCCATTCCTATTCGGGTGAAGATATGGTGGAAATTTCATGTCATGGCTCTTTTTATATTCAGAAAAAAATTATAGAACTTTTGCTCGAGTATGGCTGTCGTTTGGCTATGCCCGGCGAGTTTACCATGCGTGCCTTTTTAAATGGAAAATTGGATTTGCCTCAAGCAGAGGCAGTTGCCGATTTGATAGATGCGGAAAGCGAATCCGCTCATAAATTGGCTATTAATCAACTTCGTGGTAATTTTTCATCGAAATTAAAGGATTTAAGAGAACAATTTATAGAGTTAGCCTCTTTGTTGGAACTTGAATTGGATTTTAGTGAAGAAGATGTTCAATTTGCTGATAGAAAAGACCTTACAAATTTAGTAAACCATTTAAAAGAGGAGATAAACTCTCTTATCGAGTCGTTTAAATTAGGGAATGTTATTAAAAATGGTATTCCGGTGGTTATTGTCGGGAAGCCCAACGTGGGAAAATCTACCTTGCTCAATGCCATGTTAAATGATGATAGGGCTATCGTTTCTAAAATTCCGGGAACGACTCGCGATACTATCGAAGATACCTTTAATATTGATGGAGTAACTTTCCGTTTCATTGATACTGCGGGGATTAGGTTGGCAGAAGATGAAGTAGAAAGCTATGGCATAGAGCGTACTTTCAAAGCTATAGAAAAAGCGGATATTATTTTGTATATGGTTGATATTAACAAAACTACGCTGAAGGATGTCGAAGAAGAGTTGCTCTATTTTGAAAATGAGATTGATTTTTTAAATAAACGGTTAATTATAGTAGCTAACAAAATTGATGAGTTGAACGAAATGCCGCACCATTTCAGCGAGTGGAACGATCTTGATATTGTCTATATTTCGGCAAAACGAAAAGTGAATCTCAATTATATCCACGAAATCCTTATTGAATCGGTAAATAGTTTGCAAATTACCAATCAGACATTACTAACCAACACACGCCATTATGATAGTATGATTCAGATTCAGAAGAGTTTAGAGCATATTTTAGAAGGAATCGAAGCCAATATCTCTACGGATCTTTTAGCCGCCGATATTCGTGCCGCTTTAAATGCGATAGGCACTGTTACGGGCGAAATTGCCAACGAAGATTTATTAAATCATATTTTTAGCAAGTTTTGTATCGGAAAATAGTGGCAAATCAATAATTCGAAATTCTCTATTTTTCCTTTGATTTATCCTTTTTAGTATAATAAAGATAATTATATTTTTAATTAGGGCGTGTCCCGTTCGCTGACGCTCACGGGTCGGCGCCCGGTTCCAAGTCCGCGGGCACAAGCCGTGGGGACACAAAGCGGCAAAAAGAGCTTACAAGCTCGCTTTTTTGCCGCTGCGTCCCCATCGGCTTCCGCCCTTGCGGGCTTTCCACCTAAGCGCCTCACGCGACCAAAAATGGGAGGATTATTTCGTTGAGAATGGCATGCATGCCATTCTCAACGGCGTGAGGCTGTAGCCGGATAGCCCGCAAAGGAGTGAGCTTTGAAGAGCAAGGAGAAAAAGAGCGACTTTAGAAGCTCCTTTTTCGACTATGCTATTCATAGCTCACGACTGCGGACTTGGAGGCGTAAGCCGACCCCGAGCGCAGCGAGGGGGCACGCCCAAATAAAATTTAAAAATATCCTGAACATCTTGTAGAAAAAATATATATTTGTATTCATAAAAATTAATGAAATTATCTTAGAAAATAGGGGAGACCGTATGATGCAAAAGAATGAATTAGAACGTTTTACAATTCGGAAACGATTGAGGAGTTTTCGGTTTGCTTTTGGCGGAATAAAAACTATGATTAAAAACGAACACAATTCACGGGTACATTTTGTTGCGCTTGTGGTTGTTATTATAGTGGGCATCGTTTTGAAAATTGAGTTGCTCGAATGGGTTGCCATATCTATCGTTTCCGGCGTTGTGATTTTGACGGAGTTGCTGAATAGTGCTATCGAAAAACTTGCGGATTTTGTTGAACCGGCGTGGAATGAAAAAATTGGAACAATTAAAGATTATTGCGCCGGAGCAGTTTTAATTTCCGCTCTGATTGCTGTAATTGTAGGAGGATTGATTTTTATCCCCAAAATTATCGAACTGATAAAAGGTTTTTGCTAATTGTCTTATAATAAATTATTTAACAATGAGTGCCGATTATATCTACACGAATAATTAAAATAAATAAAAATAGAAGTTAATAGTAAATTGCATTTGGGAAAACTGAAACGTTGTAGTTGAAAATAGTGTATAAGTGCTTGATAGTCAGATGAATTATTTTAGAAATGTTATTTATTCATTTGTCTGAAAAATTCCCAAATGACGATAGCGGCGGCTACGGATACATTGAGCGAATGTTTGACTCCCACTTGAGGGATTTCAATAGCTCCGTCACATAAATTTAGTACTTCGTCATCAACTCCGAAGACTTCGTTTCCCATAACTACAGCATATCGTTCTTTCGCTGAGAAGCTAAATTGTGTCAATTTCTGGGGCTCGTCGGTTTGCTCAACGGCGTAAATTTTATAATTATCTTGTTTTAAGAGAGTTATTAACTCTTTTGTGTTTTCGTAATATTGCCAATAGACCGTTTCCGTAGCTCCCAACGCCGTTTTTTCTATCTCTTTATGAGGAGGTTGTGCCGTAATTCCACACAAAAAGATTTTTTCCACCGCAAAAGCGTCCGCTGTTCGGAAAATGGAGCCGACATTGTACATGCTTCTAATATTATCAAGAATGATAACTATCGGATTTTTTTCCTGCGTTTTGTAAATTTCAGGAGTAACTCGCCCTAACTCGTCTAAAGATAGTTTTTTCATCTGCTATTCGATATTATCTGCGGAATTTCGGGTTAAAACATGCAAATGGGGTAATACTAAAACTATTTTATAACCCCAATTGTCCAAAAAGTCATCTTTACATGCTTTAACCGCATTTTCTTGAGCTCCTAAAGTTCCTTTCTCATACAAAAGTAAAAACTCTTTTAAATCTAAATAAATATCTGCCAAATATTCTGCCAGAGTTACGGGTACGGCTTCGATATCATCGTCCATTAAATTTACGGACGAGAAGTAATTTATATCTTCAAAATTATCAATTAGTTTTAAATGCAGTAATTCGTATTCTTCTTCCGTAATAAATCTTTCGTGAAAAGAGGTGTCATCAACTTGAATCGTTGGGAAGAGCAGTCCTTTTAAGTAGAGAGCCGTAAGAATTTTTTGTAAAAAAGGGAGCCGTTCCTCTTTTTCGTATTGATATATTTTTTCGATAAAAAGTACATATTCCGATGCAAGTGCTATCATTTCAATAACCGCTTTAGAGGCTATAATATCTTCGTTTTCGTTATAATTTAACATGGTAGTTATTCATTTTTATGTTTTACCTTTTGCAACCAATCGCTACGATTCGGATTTTGATATGTTTTGATTTTTTCAAAAAGAGTCTCTATCGTGTCGGCTACCATCAACAAGTCGTGATGAAACGGTTTTAAAAAGCCTTCTTTTTGAAAATGTGCCAATTGTTCTAATAGGGGAGCATAATAATTCAAAGTGTTCAGCACGGCTATCGGTTTGTTGTGCAGACCAAGTTGTGCGTCCGTGATAATTTCAAAAAGTTCGTCCATCGTGCCAAAGCCGCCGGGTAGAGCAACGAAGGCGTCAGCTCTTTTTTCGAGCAACTGTTTACGTTCACTCATTGTTTTTACTGCAATAAATTCAGTGAGCGTTTCCGGTTGAACAACATCACGCGTGAAAAAAGTAGGACTTATGCCAATAACTTTTCCGTTATTTGCCAATGCGGCTTTGGCGGCTACGTCCATTAATCCTATGCAAGCCCCGCCGTAATAAAGTGTAATTTTTTCGTCTGCGCAGCGCTTGCCAAAATCATGGGCAACTTTAGAATATTCCGGATGATTACCCCACGCCGAACCACAAAAAAGTGCGATAGAAGTTAGAGCCATTTTTTATCTTTTTTTAAATGCTAAAATTGCAACAGAAATAAGTAAGTAACTTAAAATAATAATCGGGAATGCTCCCAATCTGAAGATTAACAATAGGATTAACGATAAAAATAGAAAAGAATAACGCGTTATATTACCTTCAATTTCCCAATGATAGAATTTTAACGAAAACATTGGGAGGCGTGTAACAAGTAAAAATGAAAAAAGTATGGTTAATCCGATAAGAACTCCAATATTATTAAGTGCGGTAATATCTAAAGCCGCAAAATGTAAAAAGCCGATAAAAAGTGCATTCGCAGGGGTTGGTAAGCCTTTGAAATCAAAACGTTGTGTTTCGTCATGGTTAAATATCGCTAATCGGTAAGCCGAGAAAACCGGTATGATAAAGGCGATGTATGGTGAAAAGCGTAACAAACCGTCTCGTAATGAGGGTTCTATATTTTGAACACTATTTTCCATGAAAGCAAATAAAATAGTTGCCGGTAACAAGCCAAAGGAGATAATATCTGCCAAAGAGTCTAAATCTACTCCATAAGGAGACTTCGCGTTCAATAACCGAGAAGTAAAACCATCGAGAAAGTCGAAGACGGCACAAAGTAAAATTAATAGAGAGGCAATTTCTAAAAATCCGCGAAGTGCAAAAACTACACCGATAGAGCCTGTAAATAAATTGAGTGATGTTATAAAATTGGGAATCTGTTTTTTCATCAATGAAATTATTTTTGCAAAAATACAAATAAAAAGTAGAGATTTTTAAAGTCAATAAATTTTCAAGGATTGGAAAGAGACGTGTTTATTGATTTCTTCTAATTTTCTCTTTTCCTATAACTCTTTTTATTTTTGAGTAAAGGTACTCTTGCTTTAAAATCTGTTCGGCACTTCTATTTTTCTTCTCCATTGAAATTCGTTGGAAATTTGTTGTAATTACATCTTTTTTCAGTCCTGCCGTGCCAAATGTTAGGTCTACAAAAGGTTCAATTTTTTTGAAAAAGGAGAGCGGCAGGTAAGCGTCCGTGAATGGGAAAGCAAAAATTCGGTAAGGAAGTCGGAACTGTTCTACGGTTTGTTGTACGCTTTCTGTTGTCTGTCTCACCTGCTCGTTTTCCGATATGGTATAAAAAAGAGGGTGGTCAATAGAGTGAGCGCCGACATAAAAACCTTGTTTAATTAAATGTTCTACCTGTGTTGTCGTTAAGTAAGGTTTGTTTGTTTCAAGGAAGTTCCCGAAATCAACAGATAGAATAGGAGCTAAATTATCTAAAAATGTAAAGTTATTAAATTGAAAATCAAGTAAATCAAAAGGCGTTTTGTAATTTTCATTCTCTTTGGTAAGGAGTTCTCTAACTTTATTTACCATGCTTTTATTTGTTCTATTTTCGATATATTTATTGAGCAATAGATTGATTTTATAGCGATAGAAAATATCACGGTTGTCCAAAAAAGCGGTGTTAATAAAAAAGGCGGCAGGTACTCCTTTGCGAAGTAAAATGGGAGCAATAATATCATAGCACTCTCTCAATCCGTCATCAAAACTAAGGAAAAAGGAAGGGGCTTTAAGTTCATTTTCTCCTTGAGCAATTTTTAATAGTGAAGATAGCTCTGTAGGTTTATAATGTTTTAGCAGAAAATCTATATCCTCTTCAAACTCCTTTACGTTTTTTGTATAAATTAAGTGGTTGGAGTAGAGCAATTTTTCATTTGAAACGGCGTGATAAAACGGGCAAATAAGATTATTTTGAAAATTATAAAATAGAGCTTTAAACGGTATAAAATTAGCGAGTGAATTTAAAAATCTCATGGGTGATATTTCTATATTTTTGTTTAGAGTTTTAAAAATGTAAAAATAGGATATTTTTTTATTCGAGGAGGGAAATTAAAACCCCTATTATTTTTTTCAAAACAATAGGGGGTAATTATATTAAAATAAGAAAAAGGAGTTTTATTTTTTTCCTTTATCTTTTTGTCCGGCGTGTCCACGGAATATTCGTGTAGGTGCAAATTCTCCTAATCTATGTCCTACCATATTTTCAGTAATATAGACGGGAACAAATTTATTTCCATTATGCACGGCGATGGTTAATCCCACGAAGTCCGGAGAAATCATAGAAGCTCGTGACCAAGTTTTAATAGTTGTTTTTTTCCCTGATTCTTGGGCTTCTTGGGCTCTTTTTTCTAATTTATAATAAATATATGGACCTTTTTTTAATGAACGACTCATATTACTTCAACTTTAAATTATTTTTTTCTTCTTTCGATAATGTATTGATTAGAACTTTTCTTAGGTGTTCTAGTTCTATAACCTTTAGCGGGGATACCTTTTCTTGAGCGTGGTTGTCCTCCGGATGCACGTCCTTCACCGCCGCCCATTGGGTGGTCAACGGGGTTCATAACAACACCTCTAACGCGTGGTCGTCTTCCTAACCAGCGAGTTCTCCCGGCTTTTCCTGAAACTTCAAGGCTATGGTCAATATTAGAAACCATTCCGATAGTGGCGCGGCAGTCGCAAAGTATCATTCGGGTTTCACCGGATGGCATTTTAATATTTGCATATTTCCCTTCTCTTGACATAAGTTGTGCGTAAGAGCCGGCACTACGAACCATTTTTGCACCTTGTCCCGGACGTAATTCTATATTATGGATGATAGAACCGAAAGGAATTTCAGACAATGGGAGGCAGTTCCCAACATCAGGAGAAACGCCGTTACCGGATAATATCTGCTGACCGACTTTTAAGCCATGAGGAGCGACAATATAGCGTTTTTCCCCGTCTGCGTATGCTACTAAAGCGATACGTGCAGAACGATTAGGGTCGTACTCTATGGTTTTCACGGTAGCCGGAATACCATCTTTGTCTCTTTTAAAATCAATAAAACGATACATCTTCTTATGACCGCCTCCGCGATACCGTATCGTCATCTTACCACGATTATTTCTTCCGCCAGTCCTTGGTTTAGGACACAATAAACTTTTTTCAGGTTTATTGGTGGTAATGTCGTCAAACGCACTAATAACTTTAAAGCGCTGTCCGGGCGTTACTGGTTTATACTTTTTTAATGCCATCTTTAAATATTGCTAAAAAAATCAATTTTTTCTTCTTTACTAATTTCTACGATTGCCTTTTTTACCGTATTTTTCTTTCCGGTAATTACACCTGTTTTAGTGTAGCGAGAAGAGGCTTTACCTCGTTGGATTAATGTGTTAACCCTACGAACTTTTACTCCGTAAATATCTTCTACTTCTGCTTTTATTTGGCTTTTAGTAGCTTTTCTATCAACAATAAAACCATAGCGGTTAAACTCGTCCGCTACCTTTGTCATCTTTTCGCTGATAATGGGTTTTATTAATACATTCATTACTATACTATTTTATAAATTTCTTTGTTAATCTCTTATTACTTAATGATTTATGTGAATAATAAAGGGTTAAATCAACATTTTTTCTAATTCACTAAAACTATTTTCACAAATAATAAGATGTGAAGCATTGAGTACATCGTAAGTGTTAACATCTTGTGCTCTAACAACTTTCGACCGTTTTAAATTACGCGAAGAGATGTAAACGTTACGATTACTTTCGTTAGTTAAAAGTAATGTTTTAGGAGCAACAAGGTCAAAGTTTTTGAGTATTTCGAGATATGCTTTTGTTTTTGGTGCATCAAAAGCGAAGTCTTCAATAACTGTAATTTGTCCTGCTTTAGCTTTATAAGTGAGAGCAGAAAAACGAGCAAGTTTTTTGATTTTCTTGTTTAATTTGAAGCTATAATCTCTTGGGTGCGGTCCAAAAATAGTAGCTCCTCCTCTAAAGAGAGGGGATTTAATACTTCCGGCACGTGCACCGCCTGTACCTTTTTGTCTCTTAAGTTTACGAGTACTACCTGACATGGTAGATTTCTCCAATGTGTCGTGTGTTCCTTGTCTTTGATTAGCTAAGTAATGTTTAACATCTAACCAAATAGCGTGATCATTAGGCTCTACATTGAAAATCTTATCATTCAACGTTACCTTTTTTGTTGATTCGCTTCCGTCTATTTTAAATACTGTTAACTCCATCTTTCTATAATTACATATGATCCATTGGCTCCAGGAACAGAACCTTTAACTACTACCAAGTTTTTTTCTTTAACAATCTTCATAATTTGAAGATTTATCATTTTAACTTTATTTCCCCCCGTTCGACCTGCCATTTTCATTCCTTTAAAAACTCTTGAAGGCCATGAAGATGAACCTATAGAGCCGGGAGCTCTTAAACGATTGTGCTGTCCGTGCGTACTATCACCAACGCCACCAAAATTATGCCGTTTTAAAACACCTTGAAACCCTTTTCCCTTTGATATTCCGCTTACGTCTACATATTCTCCTTCAACAAATACGGAAACATCAATAATTTCTCCGTGTTTTTTACGTGAACCCTCTTCAAAACGAGTAAATTCGCGTAAAACCTTTTTAGGCGAAGTGCCTGCTTTTGCGAAGTGCCCCTTTAGTGGCTTAGATGTCCTTTTCTCTTTTTTCTCATCGTACGCCAATTGGATAGCTTCGTAACCATCTTTTTCAATGGTTTTAACTTGCGTAACTACGCAAGGACCAGCCTCTAATACTGTGCATGGTACTACTTTACCAGAGGCATCATAAATGCTAGTCATCCCAATTTTTTTTCCGATTAATCCTGACATTTTTTAAATATTTAATTGTTTTTATTCCTTCATACTGTATGAAATAAAATAGCTAATTATTTTTAAATAACTGATTTATAGCAACTTAACTTAAAATAATTCTCAATTTTATTTTATAGTAAAAAGTTTGCAAATATACATTTTTTTTCAATAAAAACAATCTTTGTCTTAAATAATAAAAAAAGGGCATCTTTTTCAAGACGCCCTTTTAAGATTAAGCATTAATCTATTATTTCAGATTATGTTTTTTTACAAACTCATCAAGGATAACTTTCAAATCAGGTTGTCCGATTTCTTGGAGTTCGTAGCCGATTTTCACCACGGGTTGTTTAATTTTAATGAAACGTGGCAAATCAATAGGAGTACCAACTACAACCACATCGCAAGGAGTATTTGCAATGGTTTGTTCGAGGTCTCTCATCTGTTTTTCGCCGTATCCCATAGCTGGTAGTAAAGCACCAATATGAGGATAGGTTTCGAAAGTTTCCTTTAAGCTGCCAACGATATAGGGTTTTGGGTCAACGAACTCGGCTGCTCCGTATTTCATTGCTGCTACGGTACCGGCTCCGAGGTCCATTTCTCCATGTGTTAATGTCGGACCGTCTTCAACAACTAAAACGCGTTTTCCTTTAATAAGTTCCGGTTTATCAATTGTAAGAACTGACGCTGCATCAACGATTTTCACATCAGGATTAATAGCTATAAGATTTTTTCTAACGGTGTTAATATCAGCCAAAGAGGCAGAGTCAATTTTATTAATTACCATTACGTCAGCCATTCTTGCAACCACCTCTCCCGGGTAGTAGCTAATTTCTGCACCGGGGCGTAACGGGTCAGCAACGCCGATAAATAAATCGGATTCAAAGAAGGGGAAGTCATTATTTCCACCGTCCCATATAATCACGTCACAACCGTCCGGGTCTTTTTCAGCTGCACGAAGAATCTCCTCATAGTCAACTCCTGCATAAATCACATTACGTTTTGTAACAACGTGTGGTTCATACTCTTCCATCTCTTCAATCGTACAGTTGTGTTTTTTTAAATCTTCAACGGTGGCAAAACGCTGTACTCTTTGTTTGTTTAAGTCCGGGTCATAAGGCATGGGGTGACGAACAGCAACTACTTTTAATCCCATTCCGGTAAGAATTTCAATAACTCTTCTGGATGTTTGAGATTTTCCGCAACCCGTTCTGGTAGAACCAACAGCAATAACCGGTTTGGTAGATTTTAACATGGTGTCTTTAGGTCCCATTAAAACGAAATTTGCTCCCGCAGCATTAACGATAGCACTTACTTGCATTACGTAAGGATATGGTCTATCGCTATAAGCAAATACACATTCATCAACGTTGTATTTTTTAATCAATTCAGGAAGTTGTGATTCGGGATAAATTGGAATTCCGTTGGGATACAAATCTTCTCCTGCTAACTCTTTCGGATAAGGTCTGCCGTCAATTCCCGGAATCTGTTCTGCTGTAAAAGCGACGACATTGTAATTTTTGTTTCCTCTAAAATAGGTATTGAAGTTGTGGAAATCTCTTCCGGCTGCTCCAATAATAATAACGTTTCGTTTCATAAAAATTTGATTTTAAGTGTTATATAATATTGATTTTAAGTATTTTATAATGTTAACTCTTTTTTTTATTAGGCATGCAAAGTTAAGTTTTTTTTTCTAAATAAACAAATATTTCCGATATTCAACATAAAACTTAATTGTAACTATTTGAAAATTAGTGATTTATAATGATAGAATGAGAGGTTGTTTCATTGTTTTTTCTAATCATCATAAAGTATAATCCGTTACTCCATAAAGTAGTATTAATTATCGTTTCTTCTTCTTTAATATTTGCTATACTGTAAATCAATTTTCCTTGACTATCCACAATTTTTATCGAAAGTTGACTTTCTTCATTTAAGACTTTAAGAACCACATAATTATTAGCAGGATTTGGATAAATTTGATAACTATTTTGACTGTTTTCACTGATTTTTGTAATAGTTTCTGTAGTAAAAGACCAAGTATCCGACCACGGGGAAATGTCCGTACTATTCAACGCCCGCACTTTCCAGTAGTAGGTGCTGTTTTGTTGCAATGTGTCGGTAAAATAGGTCAAAATTGCTGTTTGTCCCGTTGTGGCATTTAGAAAGTTCTGGTTGTCTGCAAGTTGATATTCGTATTGAGTGGCAAATTGTACGAAATTCCATGTAAGTGTTGTTCCTGTCCATGAAATATTGACGGATTGGTTGGCGGGTGCGATGAGCGTGGGAGCCGCTAACGGATTGATAGTTGCGAGGGAATCCGTAGTAAACGACCAGATGTCCGACCACGGGGAAATGTCCGTACTATTCAACGCCC
>DUOL01000035.1 GCA_012838875.1 Bacteroidales bacterium
AAGAGCAAGGAGAAAAAGAGCGCCTTTAGAAGCTCCTTTTTCGACTATGCTATTCATAGCTCCTTCCTGCGGACTTGGAGGCGGAGACCGACCCCGAGCGTAGCGAGGGGGCACGCCCTAATTAAAAATAAAATTATTATTCTTATTAAAATGCGACAAGAAATGGTAAGTGGACATCAAACACAAAAGAGAGTTTTACTTTTTCAGTTTTTTCTTTAACGCTCTTTGATAGCGGGCGGCGTTGAAATAGTGTTCATTCGCATTGGCAGTGAAATGGTGCGAACCCGAGAAATCCTCTTTGGCACACATGTATAAAAAATTGTGTTTGCGATAGTGCAATACCGAGTCAACGGTCGAAATGGCAGGAATACGAATGGGACCCGGAGGTAACCCTTCGTACAAATAGGTATTATAAGGCGATTCCACAGTCAGGTGCTCGTGAAGAATGCGCTGCAGCGTGAAATCACCCAACGCAAACTTTATAGTGGGATCTGCCTGTAACTTCATTCCTTTTTGCAGGCGATTGATGTATAAGCCTGCAATAATTGCCTTTTCGTTTTCTCTAAAATTTTCCTCCTCAACAATTGAGGCTAAAGTAACCACTTCGGTCGGAGATAACCCAATTTCGGAAGCTAATTTGAGACGGGACGAATTCCAAAAAGCCTGATAATAAGAGTACATCTTATCGAAAAATTCCGTGGCGGAAATGTCGTAATATATTTCATAAGTGTTTGGTATTAAAAACGATACGGAATTATCTACCGTGAGGTCGTAGCCGGCTAAAAAAGTGGAATCATTGAGAAGGGCAAGAAATTCATCCGCAGTGAAAAGAAATTTATTTTCTAATTTTTTGACAAAACCCTCTTTTGTACGAATATTGTTAAATGTAAATTTGACGGGGTAGTGTTGCCCTCTCATCAATTTTCTAATTATGGAGAGATTCCCTTCACCTTTCTTTATTAGATAATTACCATGCCGTATATGAGTTGGATATTTTTTGATTTTTGCCGCGAGCTTAAAGGTACGAGTATTGGTCAGCACATCCTTTTCTATTAGAGAATCGAGAACTTGTTGATAGGAACTATTTTTTTTAATAAATATAAAGCTCTCTTTTTTTACATTTTCATAAAAAAGAGTGTAATAAAAAAATAAAAACAGCAAACAAAGGGCAAAAAATAGCGAAATAGCGAGAAAAATGGCTTTTTTCATATTTTTTATGAATTAAAACATTGTAGCATGTATTCGTCAACAAAACCTTCTTGTGATAATATCCACTCCTTTTTGTTTCCACAAATTTTAAATCCCGCTTTCTCAAAAAGTGAAATGCTTATCTGGTTGTCTGCTAAGATATTACAGAAAACTTGGTGTACTTTCAAAACAGAAAAGAGATACTCTTTTACTAACTTGATGCTCTCGCTGGCGTAGCCTAATCTTCGATACTCTTTCGCAATTAAAATGCCGATGCCCGCACGCAGGTGGAACGGGTCAAACTCGAAAATGTCAATAATACCGACAGTATTGTTACTTTTGACTTCATTAATCATGAGTCGTAGTTGTTTACTTTCAAAAATATCAACGACGGAAACTCTAATAAATTCTTCTAGCGTATATCTTGAGAACGGTTTGAGAGTATTACTGATTGTCCACACTTCGGGGTCATTTTCCCATTTGTACAATAGGTCTACGTCGCACGGTTCTAAAGCTCTTAAGAAAATTAATTTACCTTGTAAAATCATGTTGCGTCATATTGGTTTATTAATTCTTTAATGCGTTGTAATTCATCTCTATATTTTGCCGCTTCTATAAAATCCAATTCTTTAACGGCATTTTCCATCGCTTTATTGAGTTTTTTTTCATATTGTAGCAACTGTTTTTTGTTCATTAAAGCTGTCGTCTCTTTTTCTGCTGCAATAAGGGGCTGATTTTCTTGTAATTTGTATGCTACGGGCTCTTTTTTCTCCTCTTCTTTAATAAAAAAGAACTCTTCATATTCTTTTTTAATAATGCTCCTTGGAGTAATATTATTTTCTTTATTATATTTTAACTGTTTGGTTCGTCTTCGATTGGTCTCATCTATCGTTGCTTGCATTGAGCGCGTAATTTTATCAGCGTAAAATATCACGCGTCCGTTTACATGTCTTGCCGCTCGTCCTGCTGTTTGCGTCAAAGAACGTTCATTTCTTAAAAACCCTTCTTTGTCGGCATCTAAAATAGCTACTAAGGAGACTTCGGGCAAATCTAACCCTTCACGTAAAAGATTAACGCCGACTAAAACATCAATTGAGCCGCTACGTAATTTTTGTAATATCTCCACCCGCTCAAGTGTAATGACCTCTGAGTGAATATATTGTGTTTTTATATCCATATTGATAAGGTAGGCGGAAAGTTCCTCCGCTGTTTTCTTCGTTAATGTCGTAACCAAGACCCGTTCACTCTTGTTGACGGTTTGTTGTATCTCTTCCAAAAGGTCATCAACTTGATTATGTGCGGGGCGTACCTCAATGGTCGGGTCTAACAGTCCGGTAGGGCGAACGATTTGTTCTACGATAACACCTGCTGATTGTTGCAGTTCGTAGTCGGCGGGGGTGGCGCTGACGTAAATGGTTTGTCCGACCAATGCTTCAAACTCGTCGAAGCGGAGCGGGCGGTTGTCGAGGGCGGCAGGTAGTCGAAATCCGTAGTCCACCAAATTTTGCTTACGCGAACGGTCGCCGCCGTACATCGCACCAATTTGTGGAACCGTAACGTGACTTTCGTCAATAATCATAATAAAATCTTCGGGGAAAAAGTCGAGAATGCAGAAGGGACGCTCGCCGACAGCGCGTTTATCAAAGTATCGAGAGTAGTTTTCGATACCCGAGCAGTAGCCTAACTCCTTCATCATTTCCACATCGTAGGTAACGCGGTCTTCCAATCGCTTAGCTTCTAAGTGTTTCCCTATGGAACGGAAATAATCGACTTGTACGCCCAAATCGAGTTGTATTTGCTCAATCGCCTCATTCATAACTTGTTGTGATGTTACGAAAATGTTAGCGGGGTAAATTGTCAGCTCATTTTTATTTCCCAATTTATCGCCGGAAATGGGTTCAATTTCAGCGATAGATTCTATTTCGTCATCAAAAAAGATAATGCGGAAAGCAGTATCCATATAAGGCGGGAAGATATCGACCGTGTCGCCTTTTACGCGGAAGCGCGAGGGGGCAAGCTCCAACTCCGTGCGAGAATATAGGGAATTTACAAACCTGTGTAATAGCTGATTACGATTCAATATCATTCCTTCTTCAAGGTGGACGATATTTTTTGCAAATTCATCAGGGTTTCCAATTCCGTAGATGCAAGAAACCGAAGCCACTACGATAATATCTCTACGCCCCGACAGTAGTGAGGAAGTTGTGTGTAGCCTGAGTTTTTCAATTTCTGCGTTAATAGATAAGTCTTTTTCAATATAAGTGTTGGTGGTTGGGAGATAAGCCTCAGGCTGATAATAGTCGTAATAAGAGACAAAATATTCGACTGCGTTGTTCGGGAAAAACTGTTTAAACTCTTGGTAAAGTTGCGCCGCTAATGTTTTATTGTGGCTTAATACCAAAGCCGGGCGGTTGACTTGGTTCAGCACATTGGCAATAGTGAATGTCTTTCCCGAGCCCGTAACGCCGAGTAAAGTTTGCGCTTTGTCGCCGCGACCCAAACCTTCAATAAGCTCGGAAATAGCGGTCGGCTGGTCGCCGCTTGGTTTATAAGAAGAAGTAAGAGAAAATACCAAATCTATTTACACTGTTCACAAATTATTTTTTTAACTTTGCTATTGTCGGCGATACAAATTGACATTTTTTCAACCAAATTACACAAACGGTTACGGTCTCGTTGAGCGGCTATATCAAAAACGTATGCATAGTTAGGACTCAAAAATGTATCTTCTTTATAACCTCCAACACTAACATAGGAGAAAATAAAATCGTCCGATAAATTGGGAGCCGTTATAAACGGGTCCATTAAGGAGAGTGCATAATCGTAATCACCGTTATTAATAAAAACGGAAGCTAATTTATAGGCATTTTGCCAACTGTCGAGCTTTGGATTGCGAATAGCTTTAATTTTTGTATAGGTTGAATTAAGTAATGTCGTAACTTCCGTGGAGGGTTCTAATTTTTTAAGATATTCAACAATTTTAAACTGCAACTCTAAATTCAAACTATTAACTCTTTCTTGCGGTAAAATCATGTAGGTATAAAGTTTGTCAATATCTACTTGATTAACATTAATGTCGTTAATAGAATTAAAAGTTGCATTATTTAATTTGCAAATGTTTTGATTAAAAGCAACAATAGGAGCTAATTGATTCAAATTGTAAATTTTCTCCATTTCCGTACACATCTCATCACTTAATTTGTTCTCAACCAAATATTTAATATAAAATTGGTTGTTAAGAAGTGCTTGATACTCTTTTTTAAGAGGAATCGTAATACTATTCACCACTTTTGAGCCATATTTTTTTTCTTCAACTTGCGACATAATGTATCGTTGTATTGCCATCGCAAAGGTTGCGTTTCCTTCAGCAATTACACTATTAAATTTGTGGATGACATAATCCTGTTCGTGTTTTCCGTCAGCGGAGTAGGTTACGTGCAAAATGATTTTAGCAAAACGGTGTTTTTTAAGGTAATCGTTCTCTAAGGCGTTAGCAATAAAGCCTTTACGTTCGGTTAGGCGGGTGTAAGCCTCTTCTTTGGAAAAAAGCGTTAAGTCGTAATAATCTTCACTATACACTACATCTCTTTTAAACTCTTCCCAACTATCGTCATATTCAATATTAAACTCTATTTCTTTTTCGCCGTATCGTCTTTGGAACGCACTCATAATACTTTCCGCTCTTTTTTTCTGTAATTGTATTTGCTTTTGGTCTTTACTGTAATTTAAGGAGTTATGAGCAATAATGTCGATGGATTCAATCGTAAAATGAGGTTTGTTCAAATCTTGAATATAGGGAGCAATATCTTCGTAAGAATAGGTAGTTTTCTCGGGGGTAAATGGAATGACAAATTCGATATTATCCTTTTCCGCTGTCGGAACAAAAGCCCCTTTAATAGGGATTGAAGTCGTATCTTTCAGGAAATATATCTTTTCTTGATAAGTAGCATTTTTACATTCGATATTTTTTTTCAAAATAGTTCGACAAACATTTTTCCCTTTCAGTACTAAAATATTAATTTGAAAATCGTTTGATTCTATTTCATCGGGTACGTAAGCGATAAGAGATTTAAGTTTGGTAGATTTTTTTTCGGTAATTTCATTATTGATTAATAACATTTCATACGTAAGCGGTGGCGTCATAAAACCTCGGTTCTCTCTATTGTTATCCATTACATTAGCTTTGTCGCATTTATATTGTTCATTCTGAACAAAGTCCAAAACAATAGCGTCTTCATCTTTTCCAATCAATCTTCTTAGTTGTTTAATGTTATCACAAATAAAATAGACATCGTCGCCGCTAACTTGTATATAGTCGGATAAAACTTCAAGTTGATTATCGCTATTACATTTTTTACAAATTTTATCGTCAGAAGGTTTAAGTCCCATTTTCTTTTTAGTAAACGGAGGATTTCTCTCGGTGATTTTTGGGACGCCGTAGTTAAAAGTACGGTCATTGCCTAAGACAATAGATAAATATGCATCTTTCATGTAGCGGTCAACACCGACACCAATTCCAACTACGGAATATTTTTTATCTAATAAAATTTCCGCTTGCTTCACATTTTTAAAAATTTGTTGGAGAAAACTTAAGCAAAGGTCGTAATAAGAATACTCTTCAATGCCTCTTGAAGTTTTCGCTTTAGAGGCTAATTCCGAGCCTCTATATGAAAACCCGACTAAGTTAAGACGGTGTGAAGTGTATTTATATGGAGGCATGTTATCAATCGTTCGTGTCTCCTTACTAGCCTGATAATCAGCTTGCATTTTAGCAATCGAGTCTAATTTAACATTTCCTGTCAAAGGCATAGCAAAAGTAAATTCTGCCCGTGCCTCGTTAATCATATCCAGCAGACATTGCTTTAAAATTACAAAATCACAATCGATTGGATTATAGTTTTTTGTATAATCTTTATGATTTTTTAGAGACTCAGCAGAAAAGTTAATATATGGATTTCCACTCTGTGAAAAAGTTAAATTGCTGAATGATAATAACATAGCAATTATTAAAAAGATATATTTTTGTTTCATAACTAAAAAAATTAATGAAATAATTAGTTTAGCAATAATAATAAAAATAAATGAAATGCAACGATAAAAAATAAGAAACTTTTTTCAATATTTTAAATTATTGAAGATTTTTTGTTTTAAATAGCAATATTTTATATAAATGATTTTAATTTTTATTAGGGCGTGTCCCGTTCGCTGTCGCTCACGGGTCGGCGCCCGGTTCCAAGTCCGCGGGCACAAGCCGTGGGGACGCAAGGCGGCAAAAAGAGCTTACAAGCTCGCTTTTTTGCCGCCGCGTCCCCATCGGCTTCCGCCCTTGCGGGCTTTCCACCTAAGCGCCTCACGCATCCAACCTGCTCGTGCAGAGCCGTTTAAGTCCAAAATGTAGAGCGGAAAGCGGAAAATGAAAAAATTAGCTCTGCAACGAAGCACGTGTGTTGACTTAACTGGCGGCGTTCTTTTTGCCTTGATTTTTTGGTACTTATGTATCAAGACAAAAGTACGAACTGACTTGTGCCCTAAAACAAAATTAATTATATTTTTTAA
>DUOL01000222.1 GCA_012838875.1 Bacteroidales bacterium
ACAGGGGACGGGAATTGAATCCTCCGATTTGCGGACACCTCTACAGGGGACGGGAATTGAATCCTCCGATTTGCGGACACCTCTACAGGGGACGGGAATTGAATCCTCCGATTTGCGGACACCTTTCCAGAGGAGGGGAATAGCAGAAGAATCTCCTGAAAGTTACGGTTTACCGGGAGTGAAAAGACAGCCTGTTGGTGACCGCAAAGGAGGCGTGATTTGGCACACCCAAGGGAGTGGAAAGTCGCTTTCGATGGTCTTTTATACAGGTAAAATTGTGTTGGCAATGAACAACCCCACCGTTGTGGTTATTACCGACCGTAACGATTTGGATGATCAGCTTTTCGATACATTTGCAGCATCGAAACAATTGTTGCGACAAGACCCGGTACAAGCGGAAAATAGAAACCACCTTAAAGAGCTCTTAAAAGTGGGTTCGGGGGGTGTGGTTTTTACAACCATCCAGAAATTTCAACCCGAAGAAGGTAATGTGTATGAGTTGTTATCCGATCGGGAAAACATTGTAGTGATTGCCGATGAAGCACACCGTACCCAGTATGGATTCAAAGCCAAAACCATTGATGACAAAGATGAACAAGGCGATGTAATCGGGAAAAAGATAGTTTACGGTTTTGCAAAATATATGCGGGACGCTTTGCCCAATGCAACCTATCTTGGCTTTACCGGTACGCCCATTGAAAACAGCGATATAAATACACCTGCTGTATTTGGTAATTATGTGGATATTTATGACATTGCTCAAGCTGTCGAAGATGGAGCAACTGTTCCGATTTATTATGAAAGTCGCTTAGCAAAAGTAAATTTGAGCGAAGAGGGGAGAAAGTTAGTTGATGAATTTGACGATGAGCTTGATCAGGAGGATTTGACAGATACTCAGAAAGCAAAAGCCAAATGGACTCAATTAGAAGCATTGGTAGGAAGTGAAAATCGAATTAACCAGATTGCAAAAGATATTATAGAGCATTTTGAGCTACGACAGACCGCTTTTGAAGGTAAAGCGATGATTGTTGCGATGAGTCGCCGAATTGCAGCCGAACTATATGAAGCCATCATCAAACTAAGACCTGAATGGCATTCCGATGAACTGACTCAAGGTGTAATTAAAGTAGTGATGACTTCAGCATCTTCCGATGGTCCAAAGATTGCAAAACATCATACAACTAAGGAACAACGCCGTATATTAGCTGATCGCATGAAAAATCCGGACGATGAATTAAAATTGGTTATTGTTCGGGATATGTGGCTCACCGGTTTTGATGTTCCGTGTATGCACACCCTTTATATAGACAAACCTATGAAAGGGCATAATTTGATGCAAGCTATTGCAAGGGTAAATCGTGTTTACAAAGATAAACCCGGCGGTTTAATTGTAGATTACTTAGGTATCGCAGCCGATTTAAAACAGGCTCTTTCGTTCTATTCCGATGCCGGTGGCAAAGGAGATCCCACTATTTTACAAGAAGAAGCTGTTCAGATGATGTTAGAAAAATTAGAAGTAGTCTCACAAATGTTCAAAGAATCTCCCGCCTCCGAACGGGGTGGGTTCAACTATAAAGATTACTTCTCAGCCGACACGTCCAAAAAACTTTCAATCATTTTAGCTGCCGAAGAGCATATTTTGGGTTTGGAAGACGGTAAAAAACGTTATATAAATGAGGTTACGGCATTATCAAAAGCCTTTGCTATAGCTATTCCTCATGACCAAGCTATGGATGTCAAAGATGAAATCTCTTTCTTCCAGGCAGTAAAAGCTCGTTTGGCTAAATTTGACAGTACGGGTTCAGGCAAAACAGATGAACAACTTGAAACAACAATCCGCCAGGTGATAGACAAAGCATTGGTAACTGAAAAAGTAATTGATATTTTTGATGCGGCGGGATTAAAAAAACCGGATATTTCAATACTTTCTGAAGAATTTCTTTTAGAACTGAAGGGAATGGAGCATAAAAATGTCGCCCTTGAAGTATTGAAAAAAATACTCAACGATGAAATAAAATTAAGAGCCAAAAGAAACCTTGTTAGAAGCCAGTCTTTAAAGGAAATGTTAGAGGAAGCCATACGGAAATATCATAATAAAATTCTTTCCGCCGCCGAAGTGATAGAAGAACTGATAAAGCTAAGCAAAGAGATTGTTAACATGGACAACGAAGCGAAAACAATGAAATTGTCAGACTTTGAATATGCTTTTTACACAGCCGTTGCAAACAACGAAAGTGCGAAAGAGTTAATGGGCAAAGAAAAACTGAGAGAGCTTGCTATAGTTCTCACTGACTCTATCAGAAAGAATGCAACGATTGATTGGACAATCAAGGAAAGTGTAAAAGCAAAATTAAGGGTTACTGTAAAAAGACTTTTAAGAAAATATGGTTATCCACCTGATATGCAAAAACTTGCAACCGAAACCGTACTAAAACAAGCTGAATTGATTGCGGAGGAGTTGACAAATAAATAAGGAGATAAAAACTCGCTGTTTATTCCGACTTTGGAACACGAAATTTCAAATGATAAAAATTTTGTTTACTGCGCAA